>NZ_JACVZM010000067.1:0-440 GCF_017151935.1 Staphylococcus sp. EG-SA-14
GTCTCCGATATTTTATATGCGGGCCGCCAGCGGCATCGGCTGCCCTCTACCCTGACTTTGGCTTCTGCCCTCCTGCCGCGAGTATGTCATCCGCAAGGAGATAGCCTGCATGCATCACTTCGAAGTACTCGGAATGACCGTCGATTAGGCCGTTCTGGAAGAGGAGGTTGATCGCATTCTTGTACTTGGCACCTATCCGGAAGTCGAACATGTCGCCGAATTGCTTCCCACCTGCCAAAACGATCGCTCCGCCAGCCTTCACCACGTTAATTCCTGAGTTCCCTTCCACTGCGGCGAGCAGGATCTCTACCGCTTCGGCAGGAAGCTGCGGACGCGCAACCGGCGCTGCGGGAGTCTGCCTCAGTGCCGTAAGCAGCGTGTGGACAATTGAACCGGAGAGCGCTGCGAGCCGATCTTCACTCTCCTCGGCATCCCTGAGT
>NZ_JACVZM010000068.1:0-438 GCF_017151935.1 Staphylococcus sp. EG-SA-14
TCGCAAGACGGCGGGCTGTCTTACGCTTGACGGCGCGCCAATCCGCATCCGCGACGTTGCCGATGCCATCCGGCAGGGCATCGTGCTGTGCCCGGAAGACCGCAAGGAAGAAGGCATCATCGGCTGCCGCTCGGTGTCGGAAAACATCAACATCAGCTGCCGGCGCAACCAGCGTCGCTTCGGACTGTTCGTCAACGACCGGCAGGAAGCGAAGACGGCCGATCACTACATCACGCGCCTGCGCATCAAGACACCCAACCGCGAGCAGCCGATCCGCCTGCTGTCGGGCGGCAACCAGCAAAAGGCCATCCTGGCGCGCTGGCTGGCGGAAGACGATATGCGCGTGCTCATCATCGACGAGCCGACGCGCGGTATCGACGTCGGCGCCAAGAACGAGATCTACCAGGTGCTGTATGAGCTGGCCGAACGCGGCGTGGC
>NZ_JACVZM010000069.1:0-435 GCF_017151935.1 Staphylococcus sp. EG-SA-14
TCCACATGCAGATCATATGGGAGAATTAGCTACTTTGAGTAAAAAGGTATCAATCAAACATTTAATTATCAACAAGAAGACTTGGGATAGCCGTGAATTAAAACATTTGTTAGAAGAGGTTAAAGAAACGAACACACAAATTGTAGATAGCTCAAATTTGAATGAATTAAAGATTGGAGAATCGACATATAAATTTTTCAATCAAAATAGTCCGAATTATGAAGATAAGAATGATACATCAATCGTAACTGAAATCACTTCGTTTGGCAGAACAATATTAACAACAGGTGATGCAACAGTAAAGGTAGAGGAAAGTATATTGAGTCAACTTAAAGGGCATTATGATATTTTAAAAGTAGCGCACCATGGTAGTTTAACAAGTACAAGTAATAGCTTTTTATTCAAAGCAAAGCCACATATTTGTGTCATAAGTTC
>NZ_JACVZM010000070.1:0-434 GCF_017151935.1 Staphylococcus sp. EG-SA-14
CGGTGGCATCGCCGGACATCATCTCCCCCATGGCCCAGGCGGCCGTGCGGTCGTCCAGATCCTCCCCCAGCGTCAGCCGGCGGAACACCTCCGGCCATGTGGCATCCGGGATCTCGCTGTTCTCGTCTGCAGTGCTCACCCCTGGACCCTATCCCCGAGGGGCGGGACCGCAGGGCGTGCGACGGATGGCGGCCGACCTGGACGCATGCTGGACAGCCGCCCCGGGTTCTCCCCGGGATGGTCGCTGGGCGGCTTGGGACGTGGCGCGACACGATACGTTCTGGTTACCCGATGGCACGTGTTTGGGGCCATAATGGACGGGTGACCACTGCAACCTCCACTCTCCACACGCCCACCACGGGGCTCCCGAGCCGGCCGAACATGGTCCAGGTCGGAACCATGGTGTGGCTTGCCAGCGAGCTCATGTTCTTCGG
>NZ_JACVZM010000071.1:0-432 GCF_017151935.1 Staphylococcus sp. EG-SA-14
TGGTTCGATTGATGTTGCTAAGGTTATATATGAAAGTCTTGATTTTATACATAAAGAGACAGGTGTTCACTTTGCGTTTCAAGGTTGCGAACATATTAACCGAGCTATAACAATCGAGCGAGAAATATTTGATCCTTATACAATGACTGAAGTTTCTGTTGTACCACAAGTCAATGCTGGAGGTAGTTTGTCAACTTATGCATACCAACACATGAAAGACCCAATAGTTGTTGAACACATTCAATGCGATAAAGGTATTGATATTGGTCAGACACTAATTGGTATGCATTTAAAGCACGTCGCAGTACCTGTATCAATTGAAACTAAGCGCATTGGAGAAGCTATTGTTACAATAGCTAAGAGCCGTCCTAAATTAATAGGCGGCGAAAGAGCAAAGTATTAAATTCTTAAAAGTGAGGGATTGTACATGTC
>NZ_JACVZM010000072.1:0-432 GCF_017151935.1 Staphylococcus sp. EG-SA-14
GCTCATTCCTATGTGGGCACAACACAAAGTAAAATCTAACTATGAAAAATATGCGCAAGTAAGATCAACAAGTGGTAAAACGGGTCGCGAGGTAGCAGAAGAAATACTTCATGCAAATGGTATTTATGATGTAGATGTAGTAAAGGGTGAAGGTTTCTTAACAGACCACTACGATCCTAAAAAGAAAGTTGTTTGTTTATCTCCTGCAAACTTCGATAGACCTTCAGTAGCTGGTACAGCTATTGCTGCACACGAAGTTGGACATGCGATTCAACATCAACAAGGGTATGCATTTTTAAGATTTAGAAGTGCATTAGTACCACTAGCTAATTTAGGTAGTTCATTAAGTTACATGATTATCATGTTAGGTATCATCTTAACAGCTATGGGTAGTGCGTTTGGCTCAACAGCCTTATGGATTGGTGCTGGCTT
>NZ_JACVZM010000073.1:0-401 GCF_017151935.1 Staphylococcus sp. EG-SA-14
GTAGCCGTATCGGAAGGTGCGGCTGGATCACCTCCTTTCTAAGGATATATTCGGAACATCTTCTTCAGAAGATGCGGAATAACGTGACATATTGTATTCAGTTTTGAATGTTTATTTAACATTCAAATATTTTTTGGTTAAAGTGATATTGCTTATGCGAGCGCTTGACAATCTATTCTTTTTAAAGAAAGCGGTTGTCAGACAATGCATTAAGAAAAATTAAAGCGGAGTTTACTTTTGTAAATGAGCATTTGATTTTTTGAAAATAAAGCAGTATGCGAGCGCTTGACTAAAAAGAAATTGTACATTGAAAACTAGATAAGTAAGTAAAATATAGATTTTACCAAGCAAAACCGAGTGAATAAAGAGTTTTAAATAAGCTTGAATTCATAAGAAATAAT
>NZ_JACVZM010000074.1:0-376 GCF_017151935.1 Staphylococcus sp. EG-SA-14
ATGTCTTCTCCCCATCACAGCTCAGCCTTAACGAGTACCGGATTTGCCTAATACTCAGCCTTACTGCTTAGACGTGCAATCCAATCGCACGCTTCGCCTATCCTACTGCGTCCCCCCATCGATTAAAACGATTATAGGTGGTACAGGAATATCAACCTGTTATCCATCGCCTACGCCTGTCGGCCTCAGCTTAGGACCCGACTAACCCAGAGCGGACGAGCCTTCCTCTGGAAACCTTAGTCAATCGGTGGACGGGATTCTCACCCGTCTTTCGCTACTCACACCGGCATTCTCACTTCTAAGCGCTCCACATGTCCTTACGATCATGCTTCAACGCCCTTAGAACGCTCTCCTACCATTGTCCAAAGGACAATCC
>NZ_JACVZM010000075.1:0-372 GCF_017151935.1 Staphylococcus sp. EG-SA-14
ATTGAATGGCTTCGCTTTCCTAGGGTGCCGTCTCAGCCTCGGTCTTCGACTGGCACTGCTCCCTCAGGAGTCTCGCCATTAATACTACGTATTAACATGTAATTTTACTTTTAAATACTTTAAAAAAATAAGACACTTTCGTATAATTTAATAAATACCACTAAACTAAATTAACGAGGTGCCTTATGTATAAAAATTATAACATGACCCAACTTACACTACCAATAGAAACTTCTGTTAGAATCCCTCAAAATGATATTTCGCGATATGTTAATGAAATTGTTGAAACGATACCTGATAGCGAATTCGATGAATTCAGACATCATCGTGGCGCAACATCCTATCATCCAAAAATGATGTTAAAAATCATCT
>NZ_JACVZM010000076.1:0-367 GCF_017151935.1 Staphylococcus sp. EG-SA-14
GCGTTTGTTTCGCTTGACTTCTTGTATGTCGGGCGAGCTCCGTATGATACTTGACCATTTGCATGTGTTGTTACGTTATATGCATTTGTTTTGCTTGGCTTTTTTTGTGTCGGGCGAGCGCCATATGATACTTGACCATTTGCATGTGTTGTTACGTTATATGCATTTGTTTTGCTTGGCTTTTTTTGTGTCGGGCGAGCGCCATATGATACTTGACCATTTGCATGTGTTGTTACGTTGTATGCATTTGTTTTGCTTGGCTTTTTTTGTGTCGGGCGAGCGCCATATGTTACTGTGCCATCTTGATTTGTCGTTACGTTGTATGCATTTGTTTCACTTGGCTTGTTGAATCTTGGTCTCGCTTCAT
>NZ_JACVZM010000007.1:0-108439 GCF_017151935.1 Staphylococcus sp. EG-SA-14
TAATTGGAGCCGTTCTTATGGACCTACATGATGAATGGATTTATTCTTCAAGAAAATACATCAATTTTGATAAGTAGAAATGGTAAAAACATTGTATAGCATTTTACACAGGAGTCTGGACTTGACTTTTTTAATTCATTCAATATGACTCAAAACAAGCCAATATGTATTATATTTTTGGTGAATAAACCTTAGCATAACAATTTATGTCTGATTATATATGTGTGTGTGTTTGCAAGTGTGTGATATCAAATGTCATATTTGTCTAATTGTAATTTATAAAATGCATGAGCAATGATTGCTGTAACAAATTCTAGCAAAGTATTCAGTTTGTATTTTAGAAATAAAAATGATGATAGATGTATGATCGATATAAAAGATTTAATATGCACCAAAACGTGAGTAATTGGTTTAATGAAACATAACATGAATGTAAATTTAGCTTACTGACATAAACACTACACAAACATACAGTTATATAAGTCCCCTTATGGAATTTCACATTCTAGTTTACATAATATATATTATAGGAAGTTATATGTGTGTAACGCAAAAGGTACCCTACATCATAATCATTATCTAATATCGTCACATAACTTACTTATGCTATAATCATGGTATTATATTGTTTGGAGTGATTTGATGAGATTTGTCTTTGATATTGATGGTACGCTTTGTTTTGACGGCCGATTAATTGACCAGACTATTATTGATACATTGTTACAATTACAACATGATGGTCATGAACTTATATTTGCATCAGCACGTCCGATTCGTGATTTGTTGCCAGTTTTACCATCAGTATTTCATCAGCACACATTAATTGGCGCAAATGGTGCTATGATTTCACAGCAATCAAAGATTTCTGTTATCAAACCAATTCATACTGATACATATCATCATATCTTCAAAATAATTCAAAAGTATGAGTTAGATTATATTATTGATGATGATTGGAATTATGCTGCACAACTTGACGCTGAGAACGCGATTTTTGAGCGTTTAGATCCACATAAGCTGGCCAGTTGTATTGATGTTGCAAATATCGACACGCCAATCAAGATTATTTTATTAAATATAGACCCGGCACAAATTACAACTATATTAGACGAGCTAGATAAATACCATCAAGAATTGGAAATGATTCACCATTCAAATGAGTATAACATTGATATAACAGCGCAAAATATTAACAAATATACTGCATTACAATATATATTTGATGCAGATGTTAAATATATAGCATTTGGTAATGACCACAATGATATTGTCATGTTACAACATGCTAGTAGTGGCTATATTATAGGACCATCAGAAGCATACACACACGCAATATTGAAACTTGATAAAATCAAACACATCAATAATAATGCACAAGCTATTTGCAAAGTCTTAAAATCATATAAATAAAAACACCCCTATCAAATGATAATCATTATCAATCGATAGGGGCTATTTTAATAAAATTCGTCCTCGAACATTTCTTCCTCTTCATCTAATCCAAATAATTCTGCCATTTCTCCATGTTCAATTAACATGTTTAAATATGCATCGCGGAGTTCTTCTTCACTCATATCATTAATCATTTCTTTAAGACTATCAATCCACATATTTCTGCGTAATTGATAGTCTTCTTCAACTTCGTTTAACATCATTATATGTTTATTTGCTGCTTCTGGACTAGCTGTAAAGAGTAATGCAATCATATGTTTACATATCACTCGTCTTCCATCAGCATGAGGACAATTACATATGGATTTTCTAGGATGTTCCATATCAATATAACAACGATATACTTTGTTGCCACTGCCCTTTACTTCAGCCTCATGCTGCGTTTCTGAAAATGATTTTAAGTTAATGACGCATTCACTTTGATAATAATTAAAGCCTCTTTCTATAGAACGAATACTTGCAATATCAAGTAATCCCATTAATGATACTCCTTTTTATTATTATTTTTAAATAAAGAAAATAAAATCGATAAGTGTCTAGATTAATATACTTGATTCATCTATATTTTATAACAAGTCTAGAATTATCGCATTCTTAAATAGCTAATATGAAAATGCTTGCACCAATTCTTTTGTATAAGGGTGTCTATCAACATTAAATAATTCCTCTATTGCAAAATCATCGACTATCATGCCATCCTTAAGAACGATAATTCTATTAACTAAGCGTTGTAACACGGATAAATCATGAGAAATAACGATAAAATGATTTAAGTTCGTAATCGTTTGCGCTTTTAATATATTGATTACATTTTGTTCAGCTATAACATCTAAATTTGAAGTTATCTCATCACATATTAAAACGCGAGGCTGTGCTAATAACGAACGCATGACATTAAATCTTTGTAATTGTCCGCCACTCACTTCGCTTGGTAATTTAGTCAATAATTGCGCGTTTAACTCAAAAGTAGATAAATGTTGTAATAATAATTGATCCTGAGCAGTATTATCAGTTAGACCTCTGTAATAATATAACGCTTCTTTTAATGAGGTCTCAATCGTCCAATCAGGGTTAAAGCTAGTTAAAGGGTGTTGGAAAATCGGTAACACAGCATTGTCACTTAAGTAAATTTCTCCTTTAACAGGTTTAAACAAGCCAAGAACCAATGAAGCGAGCGTACTTTTACCACAGCCACTTTCGCCTAAAATACCAACATTTTCTCCATCAGGTATAGTAATATTGATATCTTGTAGCACCATCTGCTTTTTATTATAACCAAAAGTCACATGTTTTAACTCAATCATAGTAATCCCTCTTTAATTGTGTTCTATATTTAATTAGACGTTCAGTATACGGATGCAAATGCTCATACTTGAAATGATTAATATTACCTCGTTCAATGATTTGACCTTCTTTTAAAACATAAATGTACTGACAATATTTCAATACATGACTTAAGTTATGTGTGATAATAAATAATGTTTGACCATGTTCTAATACAATATGCTGTAATAAATCCATCACTTGATTACCGTTCAAAGCATCCAATGATGCAACTGGTTCGTCTGCAATGATTAATTTAGGCTCCAACATGAGAACGCTTGCTATGTATACGCGTTCAAGTTGGCCCCCAGAAAGTTGGAAACTATATTTATTTAATATATCTTTGCTTTGTAAATTAACCCACGACAAAGCCTTATCAACTTTGGACAAAGCCTCTTCTTTACTACCTTTATAATGCTTACGATAAATCGCAGTTAACTGTTTACCTAATTTAGTATGGTCGTTAAAACTTTCTGCATAATTTTGAGAAATATAACCAATTGTATGACCATAATATTGACTCAATCTACTAACATTTTCTCCATCAAATTGGTACGAATCATACGTGCACCTTAAATCAAATGGTAAATATTCAAGTAAGGCTTTAGCAATCAAACTTTTCCCAGCGCCGCTCTCTCCAATCAAGGCATTAATCTGTTGACTAAAAATTTTCAAATCAATCCCTTTAATAAGAGATTTCTCACAAGTATTCTTTATTGTTAAATTTTGTATATCAATGAGACTCATCATATTCACCTCGTTGTTTCAGCAATCTATCTCTTAGCGCATCTCCGGTTAAATTAAAAATTAAAATAGTTATAGCAATGACTGAAGCAGGTGCAATCAACATAATTGGATGAGACGAAATAAAATCACGACCTTGTTGCAACATAGCGCCCCACTCTGGTGTTGGCGGTTGTGCACCTAACCCAATAAATGATAGTGAACTTATATATAGAATGATTTTACCGAAATCAACGACCATCAAAACGATAATAGCCGGTATAATTTTAGGTGTTAAATGACGTATTAATATTGTTCTTGTAGGTACATGAAATAATTGTGCCATTTTTATATAAGGCTTATTCATTTCGCTATTAACTATACTTCTAGTCAACCTTGTGTAATTCATCCATTTTATTACTGTAATTGAGATAACTAAATTCCATAAAGATGGTTGAAAAAAGCTTGCTAAAGCAATCATGATGATAAATTCTGGAATACTTAGACCAACATCAATAAACCTTAACACTAATCGTTCAATCCACCCTTTTTTATATCCGGCAAATAGACCTAGTGTAACACCTATGACAACGATAGCTATTAATGTTAAAACAGTAACAAACAATGTTGAACGTGCACCGATAATAATTCGGGTAAATAAATCTCTCCCATAATCATCAGTTCCTAATAAATGCAACCAACTAATAGGTTCAAAAGTTTGTGATAAATTGACTTTGGTTGCATTTTCACTACTGACAAAGAATTGCAGTACAATTACCACAAAAATAAATGCAACGAATACAAAAAATATCAGGTTATTCTTTGAATATATTTTATGCATGGCGGTCACTACTTTCTGATATCAATGGTGTATTGGTTTTGCTTTTTGGATTTCCTAATTGTAAACGCTGCTTCGGATCAAGTAATAACGTTAATAAATCAGCAATCGTATTGATAATAACAACGAAGAAGCCAATAAATAACACGCATCCTTGAATAACAGGATAATCTCGAGATTTAATACTATCCATTAATAGATAACCAATACCAGGTATATCAAATAAATTTTCAATCACTACAGTACCACCTATTAGACTGCCAAGTGAAATCCCTAGTAATGGGATAATCGGCAAAATTGTTGGTTTTAGTAAATCATGAATTAAAATATAACGTTCATTCATACCGCGTAATCTTGATGCTTGTACGATATTACTTTGCAATAACATCAATAAATTAGAACGCACTAAACGAATGATGTATGCACACATACCTAAAGATAGCGTGATTACAGGTAATATAAACTGACTTAGTATAACGCTATCTATATTCATTAAATTTGTGACAATAAATAATAAAATAATACCGATAAAGAACGCTGGTAAACTAATCGATAGTGTTGAGATCACTCTAATCACTTTATCCGTCCACTTATGAAATCGTTTGGCTGCTATAATGCCGAGCGGTATAGATATGCATAACGACACTACTAATGTTGAAAATGATATGAGTAATGTTATGGGTGCATAGTTGAATAATATCTGTGTTACCGGTTCTTTTGATTCAAAACTTTTTCCTAAATTAAAATGTAATAAATGATTCATCCAATGCCACCACTGTACCAATAAAGAATCATTTAATCCCAATTTATCTTTGGTTGCATTTATTTGTTCCGTCGACACTTGTGCTACATCAAGATGTAATATTTTATCAACAGGATTGCCTGGTGATAATTTCATTAAAATGAATGTAAGTGTAGAAATAACAAATAAAACAACTATCATTTGCATCAGTCTATACAACATAGACTTTATTATGAACATAATAGTCCCCCTCCTTGTGTAAGTTACTAACACTTTCTTTTTACATGAGAATGGCGCATGTATATGCAACTTACATATTAAGAACCAACGTTCATTATAGTATTATCCATAAAGAAATTGAAGTATATTTAATTTTTTAACAAAATCATTATAAAATATAATATTTTGAATCAAGTCAACCATGTAAAATATAAAAAAGTCAAAACAAAAACAACTATAGCACTGTATTCCATCTCTTTCGAAATAATTGTTACTGCAGTGTAACTTAAAAGTCGATGATTTTGTGCATATAGTTGTCGAATATTATTTTTTATCTTTACGGCGAAGTTCAGCGCCCTCATAGCCGTATTTTTCAATTTGCTTTTCTAATTTACGCGCTTTTCTTTCTTTACGCCAATTTCTAGTAAAATACCATAATAGAAAACTAATTAATAAACTCATAATCGCTAAAAATGCAGCGTATCCTAATAATGGTTGATATTTTATATCTTGAAAATTTGGAATAAAAAATGCAAGCACACCTAATATAATAAATGTAATTACTGCAGATACAAACCATTTATTTAAAACTAAGCAACAGAATATTGTTAATAAAATCATTATTAATGTTGTGATCCATAAATAATTAGGCATATCGAATAATGTCATATTCATTCTCCTTTTATTTCATTACTTTCCTTGTATACATTTTATTATAAATTTTTAAAAACTTAAACAATAGCAGTCAGTTTCAAGCAATATTCTATCTACTATTAGAAAAATCATTGTTCCTTGCGACATGGAAATCGTAACATTATCGTTTAGGAGACAAAATTATGTATAATGAATGTATTATACCAAAGGAGTGATTATATGTCTCAAGGTTTACCTTTAAGAGAAGATGTTCCTGTTTCAGAAACATGGGATTTAGTAGACTTATTTAAAGATGATCAACAATATTATGAAAGTATTGACGCTCTAGTACAACAAGCAAATCAATTTCATCATACATATGCAACAACATTAAATTCAATCGAACAAATTAATACTGCTTTAGCTGAATTAGAAAATATTTTAATTGCCTTAGATCGCTTAAGTAATTATGCAGAACTACGTTTAAGTGTAGATACTAGTAATATCGAGGCACAAGTATTGAGCGCTAAATTATCTACTACATACGGTAAAATTGTTAGCCAATTATCATTTGTAGAGTCAGAAATACTTGAATTACCAGAAGAAATACTTCAACAATTAGAAGAATCATGTCCATATCAACACTATATTAAACAGTTAATAAAACAAAAGCCATTCCAATTATCTGCGTCGGTAGAACAAGTATTTGCAACTTTATCACCTACGCTAAACAGTCCTTACGATTTATACGGCACGACAAAAATGCTAGATATTACATTCGATTCATTTGAACATGATGGTACAACGTACCCTGTCGACTATGCTACGTTTGAAAATGATTATGAAGATAATAAAGATCCTGAGTTTAGACGTAAAAGTTTCAAATCGTTTAGCGATGGGATTCGAAAATATCAGCATACTACCGCGGCTACATATAATATGCAAGTACAACAAGAAAAAATTGAAGCTGATTTACGTGGATTTGAATCAGTCATCGATTATTTATTACATAGTCAAGAAGTAACGCGTGATATGTTTGACCGTCAAATCGATATGATTATGCGTGACTTGGCACCAGTTATGCAGAAATATGCTAAACTTTTACAACGTATTCACGGATTAGATAACATGCGTTTTGAAGACTTGAAGATTTCTGTAGACCCTGATTATGAACCAGAGATTTCAATTGAAGACTCAAAAAATTATATTTTCGGTGCGTTAAGTGTTTTAGGTGATGACTATACAAACATGTTACGTGAAGCATACGATCAGCGATGGATTGATTTTGCACAAAATAAAGGTAAAGATACAGGCGCATTTTGTGCAAGTCCATACTTTACACA
This sequence comes from Staphylococcus sp. EG-SA-14, assembly GCF_017151935.1. Classification (NCBI taxonomy): domain Bacteria; kingdom Bacillati; phylum Bacillota; class Bacilli; order Caryophanales; family Staphylococcaceae; genus Staphylococcus; species Staphylococcus sp. EG-SA-14. The sequence continues at coordinate 7,274 of NZ_JACVZM010000007.1, forward strand.
TTCATATGTGTTTATTTCTTGGACTGGTAAAATGGCTGAAGCATTTGTCTTAGCACATGAATTAGGTCATGCAGGTCATTTTACATTAGCTCAAAAACATCAACCATATCTTGAATCAGAAGCATCAATGTACTTTGTTGAAGCCCCTTCTACAATGAATGAAATGTTGATGGCCAATTATTTATTTAACACAAGTGATAATCCAAGATTTAAGCGTTGGGTTATTGGCTCAATTTTATCTAGAACATATTATCATAATATGGTTACCCATTTATTAGAAGCTGCTTATCAACGTGAAGTGTATCACAAAGTAGATCAAGGTGAATCTTTAAATGCGCCGACATTAAATGAAATAATGCTAAATGTTTATAAACAATTTTTTGGAGATGCAGTAGATATGACTGAGGGTGCTGAATTAACATGGATGCGTCAACCTCATTACTATATGGGATTATATTCGTATACGTATTCTGCTGGCTTAACAATCGGAACTGTCGTTTCTCAAAAGATTAAAAATGAAGGCCAACCAGCTGTTGATGCTTGGTTAGAAACATTGAAAAAAGGTGGTAGTGTATCACCTGTCGAACTTGCAAACATTGCAGGTGTAGACATTACTACAGAACAGCCACTTAAATCTACAATTAAATATATTTCTGATTTAGTCGATGAAGTTGAAAAATTAACAGATGAAATTGAGCAAGCAAATAACTAAGATGCGAGACAATTTATAGTAGAACAATATAAACCAAGATTTTCACATTACTAATTGTGAGAATCTTGGTTTTTTTGAGGGTTTATGAATAATAGAAATATATATTTATCGTAAGGGATTTTATAGTAATAACTTTAAGTTATTGTTCGTAATGTGTACCTGTTAAATAAAAATAAACACTTTCAGCGATGTTAATAATATGATCACCAATACGTTCTAAATGTCTTGCTGCTAAATGAGCTTGTGCAGCGACAAATGGATCGTTATCAATAAGATACGTTGCGTTAATAATATGACTATATAAGTCATCGATATCTTCATCACGCTCGATTATTTCTCTTATTAATACGGTATCTTTCTTTTTAAATGCTTGATCTAAATCCTTTAACATTAACATAGCTAATTTACCCATTGTCTTTAAACGGGTTAACACATAATCATCTGTAATCTTTGTACGCAATCGAATATTGGCAATACTCGAGGCATTATCTCCTATTCTTTCTAAATCGGAGGCGATTTTTAATGAAGAAATCATCATACGCAAATCACTCGCAATGGGCTGTTGCTTTGTAATTAACATGATAACTCGCTCATTAATATCATAATTTAATTGATTGATATGTTTATCGTTTTTAACTGTTTGTCGTGCAAAGCCTCTATCGTCAATACTTAATGATTTTATACCATTTTCAATACTCACATAGACATTTGCACCTAACCGACGTAATTCTTTTATTAAATCATCAAGTTGCTCCTGATATCGTTGTCTAATTATTGCCATTATATATCAACCAAACCTTCCTGAAATATAATCTTCTGTTTTCTTGTTTGATGGGTTAGAGAAAATTTTATCAGTATCATCATATTCATTGACATAACCATTTAAGAAAAATGCAGTTTTATCTGATACACGAGCTGCTTGTTGCATATTATGTGTAACCATAATAATTGTATACTTTTCTTTTAGTTCTTGAACCAACTCTTCTACTCTTAATGTTGAGATTGGATCTAATGCTGATGTCGGTTCATCCATTAAAATGACTTCAGGTTCAATTGCTAAACAACGCGCGATACAAACACGTTGTTGTTGCCCACCGGATAAACTATATGCATTTGTGTGCAACCTATCCTTTAATTCATCCCAAATTGCAGCGCCACGTAATGATTTCTCAACGATTTCATCAAGAACTTTTTTATTTTTAATACCGTGAATCTTTGGACCGTAAGTAATATTATCGTATATTGATTTTGGAAATGGATTAGGTTGTTGAAAGACCATGCCCACATTTGTACGTAATTGTTCTTTAGAATATTTTTGATCAAAAATGTCTTGATCTCGATATAATATTTTACCAGCTGTTTTCACAGAAGGTACTAACTCAACCATTCGATTCAAAGTTTTAATATATGTTGATTTGCCACAACCAGATGGACCTATAATGGCAGTAATTTGGTTTTCATAAATATCTAAATTAATATTTTGTAATGCATGATTTTCGCCATACCATAAGTCTAAATTTTGTGTTGAATATATAACAGAATGTGAGTTTGTATCATCTGGTGTTTTATGATGACTTTGTGAGACATCAAACGTATGACTTTGAGATATTTGTTTAGTTTGTGCAAGTGTTTGCGCCATATTTAAAACTCCCTTTTTAATAGATAAATGAGATTGATTGTTTAAATTAGAATTTTTTACTAAATTTGTTACGTAAAATAATCGCAACGCCATTCATTAAGATTAAGATAACTAGTAAAACGATAATGCCTGCCGATGCAACATTCTGGAATTCTTCTTGAGGCATTTTCGCCCAAGTAAATATTTGGATTGGTAATGCTGAAAATTGATCCAATATACTTCTAGGTGTTGCCAATAATATAGTCGGTATACCGATTAGCACAAGTGGCGCTGTTTCTCCCAGTGCTCTTGAAAGAGACAAAATGAATCCAGTTAAAATACCAGGTAACGCTGCTGGTAAGACAACACGTCTTATCGTTTGCCATTTATTAGCACCTAAACCATAAGAAGCTTCGCGTACTGAGTTAGGTACAGCTCTAATTGCTTCCTGACTTGAAACAATAATAATTGGTAATATCAGTAAGGTCATTGTTAGCGCTGCTGCCAATATACTGTTACCCATTTTCAAGGCTTCAATCCCCGCACCACCAACGAACAAAGTGTAACCTAATAACCCAAATACAACTGATGGTACACCAGCTAAATTGGAAATACTGATTTTAACAAACTGAGTAAATTTGTTGTTTTTCGCATATTCTTCTAAGTATATAGCTGTACCTATTCCTAGGATGATTGATAATGGAATGATACTTAACATTAACCAAAGTGAACCGATTAACGCGCCTTTAACGCCAGCCATAGATGGTGTTGAAGAAGAAAAATTAGTGAAAAACTGTAAATTTAAATGACTTACCCCTTTAATCAATGTTTGAGTTAACAACGCAATAAGTACGACAAGTCCTAATAATGTACATGCTAAAAATATGAGTTTGAACACTTTATTTTTAACCGTTCTGGATGATAAATGTTTTTGGACAAGTTGTTGATCGACGAGTGATTGTCTATTATTATCTGTCGTTTCCATATTAATACTCCTCCCTAAAACGCTTAGAAATCCACTGAGAAAGTAAATTCATGATTAAGGTAAAGATAAATAGTGTGAACCCTACAGCATAAATACTGTAATAAATATTTGATCCAAATGTTGCATCACCTGTCGCTATCTCAACAATATATCCAGTCATTGTTTGAATCGAACTTGTTAAACTTAATGAAGCTGTTGGCGAACTACCTGCCGCTAATGATACAATCATCGTTTCTCCAATTGCTCTTGAAATCGCGAGAACGATTGAAGCTACAATACCTGATGTTGCTGCGGGAAGTACGACTTTAGTTGCTACTTCTAATTTAGTTGCTCCAAGTCCATAGGCACCTTCTCGAATTTTATTTGGTACAGATGCCATTGCATCCTCACTCAAACTTGTGATGAGAGGGACAATCATAATACCGACAACTAAGCCGGGACTTATAGCATTAAACTCTCCAAGACCTGGTATGAAAGATCTTAATACTGGTGTAACAAAGGTTAATGCAAAGAAACCAAACACAATTGTTGGTATTCCTGCTAAAATTTCTAATATCGGTTTAATTATGCGTCGTGCACGGTCACTTGCATATTCACTTAAATAAATTGCTGCACCAAGCCCGACTGGAACTGCAAATATAGTCGCAATAACTGTGATTTTTAAAGTCCCTATTATCAATGCCCAGATACCAAACTTAGGGTCTGAACCGGTAGGATTCCAAGTAGTAGAAAATAGAAATTCAGTTATTGGAATTCTGGTGAAAAAAGTGATGGTTTCTAAAAGCAATGTGATTAATATACCTAGTGTTGTTAAAATGGAAATCGCTGAAATTGCGGCTAAAATAACTGGTATAATTTTGTCATTATGCTTCCCTTTTTTATTATTATTTTTTTCGATTAAAGCTTTAACATTAGTAGATGAAGTCATAATCAAACCTCTTTCTATTACTCCCAAAATAATTAGATTTGTAAAATAATGATGAACCACTATTTTAAGTTGATAAGCTTGTAGACTAACTGAATGTCAAAATCAGCGTCTCGATAAATCAAGCTTTGTACTCTAAATAATGATTCACCATCAAAATCATGTTTCAAGACACATTTGAAATTGCGTCTTATTATTTTTTGTCTTCAGACTTTTTATCATCAGATTTCTTGTCGTCTGATTTTTGATTTTTATCAATAAATGCTTTTAAATCATCTAATTGTGATTTGTATGTTTTCTCTGGTGCTGCTACATATCCAGCTTCTTCAGCTGCTTTACCTTTATCTTCTAAGACGAATTTGATAAATTCTGACATTACTTTATTATCTTTCAATGCTTTTTCATTTACATAAATGAATAATGGTCTACTTAATGCATAAGAGTTATCTTGAATTGTTTTTTTCGTAGGCTCTGTTGCTTTACCATTTTCATCTTTGATTTTAACTTCTTTTAATTTATCTTTATTTTGAACGTAGAAGTTATATCCAAAGTATCCGATTCCCTCTTTGTTTTTCGTTACAGAAGAAACGATAGCATTTGTATCAGCATTTTTTTCTGCTTTAATATCTTCTTTATTCATTACTTCATTTTCAAAGAAGTCATAAGTACCATGACTTGAGTTTGGTGATACAGCATTTATTTTTTTATCTGGCCATTTACTATTAACATCTTTCCATGTTTTAGCTTTTCCAGAATAAATTGCTTTTAATTGCTGTTTGTCTAATTCATCCACAAAATCATTTTCTTTATTTACAGCAACCGTTACACCATCTTGCGCAATTTTGAATTCTTTGTATTTGATATTCTTATCTTGTAATTTTTGCTTCTCTTCATCTTTAATTGGTCTAGAAGCATCAGCGAAGTCGATATCTCCTGCAATGAATTTTTGGAAACCAGCACCTGTACCAGCTTGTCCTGCTGAGATTTTAGCATCCGAGTGATCTTGAGCCCATTTTTCATTTAATTTCTCCACAATTGGTGCTACTGTTGATGAGCCATCACCTTTAGCTTCCCCTTTTAAATCACTATTACCACTGCCACCATTACCGCCACCACAAGCACCTAATAATAGTGTTGCACCTAAAGCTGTAGTACCAACAAATTGCCATTTTTTCATTGAAATATCCTCCCTGTATGAACAACAAATAGTATTTGTATTGATTACATCTTTATCTTAACCTTGAATTATTAACCTCATTTTTAGAAACTGTAAATGTTACATAAAAATTTGTTAAGAAAATGTAAATATTAATTTTTGTTAATCTAAAAAATATTGCTTCATTAGTAAAATTAAAATGCTTCCTGAAGAATTATCGAAATTTAAATATGAATACAAAAATGGCTGGGACATAAATCCCTAAAAAAACAGCAGTAAGATAATTTTCAATTAGAAAATATCTTACTGCTGTTCTCTATTTATACAATACTTCGTATTGAATGGCTTCGCTTTGCCCGTCTGGCACATTACTGTAAAATTCTATAAATAGAATTTTTGATGACGGGTCCCTTCCTATGGTGCCGTCTCAGCCACCCCAACCGGCACATTGTTGTAAGCTGACTATATGTCAGCTTCTGTGTTGGGGCCCCTGTCTTCGACTGGCACTGCTCCCTCAGGAGTCTCGCCATTAATACTACGTATTAACATGTAATTTTACTTTGAAATACATTAAAGCCCAAATTAATCAAAAGCTTTCTGAACCAGAAACGAAAAAAATCTATAGTCATAGAAAAATTTATGTAGAGCCTGTTTTTGGATTTATGAAGGTTATTTTGGGTTTCACTCGAATGTCAGTTCGAGGAATAAATAAAGTTAAACGAGAGCTAGGTTTTGTATTAATGGCACTTAATATAAGGAAAATAGCAGCTCAACGAGCTGTACATTATAAAATACATATCAAAAAAGCTAATTTCCATCAAATAATTAATAGAAATCAGCTTTTTTACATTGCCTAAGAACTTAATGTCCCAGCCTATTCGTTTGAATTATTTAATTTTTTACTTTGAAAGGAATGTTTAAAAAACTACTTCATCTGTCCGACTTAATATTGAATATAAAAAACACGCATCCTACGACACGTGTAAAAATGATTATTCTTTTGAGTCAATTCGACTCCAACCTTTTTTAGTTAAAGTGATTTTACCTGTTTCTATATTAATAATCTTCTGTTTATATAAGTGACCGATTGCACGTTTGAATGAACCTTTACTCATATTGAATACTTCTTTAATCGCTTCAGGGCTTGATTTGTCCCAGAATGGTAATTCACCATCATATTCAACTAGTAAATCAAAGATGACTTGGCCGTCATCGTCTAAACGTTCATGTGCAAGTGGTAAAAATGAACCATTTAACTCACCTTTATCATTATGCCCGATAATTCTAACTTGAACAGATTCACCTAATCTTGGTTCAGCTTTACGTTCTGATTCATGTACGAAAATTTTGTAACCTGATTCGCTTAATAAGAAGCTACCAATTCGTAATACGCGGTAAGGTTTGGCTTCAATGACTTCGTTTTTTAAATTATCATCGTGTACAGGTGTAAACATATTTTCTACAACAGATTCACTCGCTAAACGTCCATACATATGATTCTCACGGTCAATTCGTAATGTAACTAGCAAATGATCACCAGGTTGTGGCCATAGTGATTTCACTTTTGGTAAATCTTCCCATGGTACTAACACTTCACGGGGTAAACCAACATCTATACGTGCCCCATCGCGATCCGTTTTAAGTACTTTAGCAAAATCATATTTATCTTTCGTAATATCAGGCATATTTTGAGTTGCAAATAATTCACCTGAACGGTTTGGATAAATGAAGAAACTATATTCTTCACCTACTTCTAATTCATCATCATCGTTCATTTCTGATTGGTTTAACTTTACGTTTTCACCGTTTGGTCCTTTTAAAAGGTAAGTTGAGCCTTGTAACCCTACTACTTCAAGGAATTCTATAGAACCTACTATATCTTTGTCTAATGCCATGTTATTCTCCTTCGATTCTTGTATTCTTTATTATTATAACATGTGTGAGTCATTCTATCATTACAACTTATATGAGGTCGAAACTGTGACGATAATATGATATAATTCTTCCGTTAGAATATCGAATGAAAAAAAGGAGAAAATGCATGTTACAAGTAACTGATGTGAGTTTACGTTTTGGAGATCGTAAACTATTTGAAGATGTAAATATTAAATTTACAGAAGGTAATTGTTATGGATTAATTGGTGCGAATGGTGCAGGTAAATCAACATTCTTAAAAATATTATCTGGTGAATTAGATTCTCAAACAGGACATGTTTCATTAGGTAAAAATGAACGTCTAGCTGTTTTAAAACAGGACCACTATGCTTATGAAGATGAACGCGTGCTTGATGTTGTAATTAAAGGTCACGAACGTCTTTATGAGGTTATGAAAGAAAAAGATGAAATCTATATGAAGCCAGATTTCAGTGATGAAGATGGTATCCGTGCTGCTGAACTTGAAGGTGAATTTGCAGAAATGAATGGTTGGAATGCTGAAGCTGATGCTGCTAACCTTTTATCTGGTTTAGGTATCGATCCAACTTTACACGATAAAAAAATGGCTGAATTAGAAAACAACCAAAAAATTAAAGTATTATTAGCGCAAAGTTTATTCGGTGAACCAGACGTACTATTACTGGATGAGCCTACTAACGGTCTGGATATTCCAGCAATCAGTTGGTTAGAAGATTTCTTAATTAACTTTGATAATACTGTTATCGTAGTATCACATGACCGTCATTTCTTAAATAATGTATGTACTCATATCGCTGATTTAGACTTTGGTAAAATTAAAGTTTATGTTGGTAACTATGATTTTTGGTATCAATCTAGTCAGTTAGCTCAAAAGATGGCTCAAGAACAAAACAAGAAAAAAGAAGAAAAAATGAAAGAGTTACAGGACTTTATTGCTCGTTTCTCAGCTAACGCTTCTAAATCTAAACAAGCAACAAGTCGTAAAAAACAACTTGAGAAAATTGAATTAGATGATATTCAACCATCATCAAGAAGATATCCTTTCGTTAAATTCACGCCTGAGCGTGAGATTGGTAACGACTTATTAATTGTTCAAAATCTTTCTAAAACAATTGACGGCGAAAAAGTATTAGATAATGTATCATTCACAATGAATCCAAATGATAAAGCGATTTTAATTGGAGATAGTGAAATTGCAAAAACAACATTACTTAAAATATTAGCTGGCGAAATGGAACCAGACGAAGGTTCATTTAAATGGGGTGTTACTACATCATTAAGTTACTTCCCTAAAGATAACTCAGAGTTCTTTGAGGGTGTAAATATGAATCTCGTTGATTGGTTAAGACAATATGCTCCTGAAGATGAACAAACAGAAACATTTTTACGTGGTTTCTTAGGTCGTATGTTATTTAGTGGTGAAGAAGTTAAGAAAAAAGCTAGTGTGCTTTCAGGTGGAGAAAAAGTACGTTGTATGCTAAGTAAAATGATGTTATCAAGTGCGAATGTACTTTTACTTGACGAACCTACTAACCACTTAGACTTAGAAAGTATTACTGCTGTAAATGATGGTCTTAAATCATTTAAAGGTTCTATCATCTTTACTTCTTATGACTTCGAATTTATCAACACGATTGCAAACCGTGTTATCGATTTAAATAAACAAGGCGGCGTTTCAAAAGAAATTCCATATGAAGAATACTTGCAAGAAATCGGCGTTTTAAAATAAACATAATATGTAGAATTTCTTTTCGAAAATCTCTGTGTTGAGGCCCGACCAACTTGCACATTATTGTAAGTTGGCTTACTGTCACCTTCTATATTGGGACTTATTCCGCAACTTGTATTGTTTGTAGAAATTAGGAATCCAATTTCTCTATGTGTGGCACCGACAAGGATTGAAAAAAGCTAGCTACAAAGTCATTTTCATTCAGTCAACTACTGTCAATATAACATTGCAGGGCCTAGGGCATTGATTCATATCCGAGACTATATTCAATTTAATAGACATTAACTGGGCGTCTCGATGCTAATATTTATAGCATCGAGGTGTCCTTTTTATTTTATTTTTTAACACATCAGCACAGTGAACACCCCTTCTCTAAATTACAAATACAGTTATCACCGCATTAAAAGAGTACATTTATTTAATGTGCATATTGAGTATGCTATAAGTATTTTGAATTTTATTTTTCAAAAAGTCTCATTATCACCACCTTTTAAAATATAAGCAACGCTATAACTTGAATTTTCAGGTTATTCCAAAAAATCTAAATTATCGGTTTACATTCATATTTGTCATATGTATAATGAACACATACCAATTTAATAATATTTTGATGAGGCGCATCAATCATGAGTAAAGTTTAGATTACTGTCTGCTAACAGCTAAATTTGAAAGGGTGCGATGCCGAAGCAATTATAATAGCAGTTATAATTTGTTGGACTTTTTGGTTAAGAGCTGAGAGTTTGTCATTATTTAAAAATAATGGAGTGCATCACTTGTATATAGATTAAGAGCAAGTTCGCATTCCGAACTTGTTCTTTTTTTATTATTGTGTGCCCTTCCTAACAATTAGGAGGATTATATGGTAACAAGAAGTGTGTTGAAATTTGGCGGATCATCCGTCAGTGATTTTACAAAAATAAAAAGGATCGCTGAAATGTTAAAGGAGCGAGTCAATCAAGATGAACAATTAATTGTCGTTGTAAGTGCTATGGGTAACACAACAGATCAATTAATGACGAATGTATCGACCTTGACTAAAGCACCAAAACAACAAGAACTGGCATTATTATTGACAACCGGAGAGCAACAAACTGTATCTTATTTATCAATGGTATTAAATGATATCGGTGTGAATGCCAAAGCAATGACTGGCTATCAAGCAGGTATTAAAACCATTGGCCATCATTTAAAAAGTAAAATTGCTCAAATTAATCCTCAAACATTTGAACAAGCCTTTCAAGAAAACGATATTTTAGTAGTTGCTGGATTTCAAGGCATCAATGAACATCAGGAATTAACAACTTTAGGCAGAGGTGGTTCTGATACGACCGCTGTGGCACTTGCTGTTAGTAATCAAATACCTTGTGAAATTTATACCGACGTTGATGGTGTGTATGCCACTGACCCAAGACTTTTACCAAAGGCTAAACGACTAGACATCGTCTCATATGAAGAAATGATGGAAATGAGCGCTTTAGGTGCTGGTGTACTTGAAACAAGAAGTGTTGAATTAGCTAAAAACTATAATATCCCTTTATATTTAGGAAAAACTTTATCGAACGTGAAAGGAGCATGGATTATGGCAAATGAAGAAATATTAGAGAAAAAAGCAGTTACTGGTGTGGCTTTGGATAAACATATGATGCATGTAACAATTAGTTATCCCCTACCTGACAATCAGCTACTTACCCAACTATTTACGGAACTTGAAGAAGGTGCTGTAAATGTTGATATGATTTCACAAATCGTCAACTTGGATGGACTACAACTATCCTTCACGATTAAAGATAGTGATTTTCATCAAATTTCTATGATTCTTGAAACATTAAAGAATCAATATGAAGCATTAGCTTATAAAATCAATGAGCATTATGTCAAAATTTCATTAATTGGCTCAGGCATGCGTGATATGTCAGGTGTGGCATCAAAAGCATTTTTGACATTAATTGAAAATAATATACCTTTCTACCAAACAACAACATCTGAAATAAGTATTTCATACGTCATTGATGATTTTAATGGGCAACAAGCGGTAGAAAAACTATATGACGCATTTAACATTTAATGGTAAAATGATTGTTAAAATATTCTAAAAATTGGAAATTATTATAAAATGGAGTGACAAGTTATGACAAAGTTAGCAGTTGTGGGTGCAACAGGATTAGTAGGTACAAAAATGTTGGAGACATTAAATCGTAAAAATATTCCTTTCGATGAATTAGTATTATTTTCATCAGCACGTTCTGCAGGGCAAGAAGTTGAATTTCAAGAAAAAACATATACAGTACAAGAATTAACTGATGCTCGTGCTAGTGAACATTTCGATTATGTATTAATGAGTGCTGGTGGCGGTACAAGCGAACACTTTGCCCCACTCTTTGAAAAAGCTGGTGCAATCGTTATAGACAATTCAAGTCAATGGCGTATGGCAGAAGATATTGATTTAATCGTTCCGGAAGTCAATGAACCTACATTTACAAGAGGTATCATTGCCAATCCAAACTGCTCTACGATTCAATCTGTTGTGCCATTAAAAGTATTGCAAGATGCTTATGGTTTAAAACGAGTGGCATATACAACATATCAAGCTGTATCAGGTTCAGGGATGAAAGGTAAGAAAGATTTAGCTGAAGGTGTAAATGGTAAAGCACCAGAAGCATATCCACATCCAATTTATAATAATGTGTTACCGCATATTGATGTGTTTTTAGAAAACGGATATACAAAAGAAGAACAAAAAATGATTGATGAGACGAGAAAAATTTTAAATGCGCCAGACTTAAAAGTAACAGCAACATGCGCACGTGTGCCTGTTCAAGATAGTCATAGTGTTGAAATTGATGTAACGCTTGACAAAGAAACGACAGCAGAAGATATTAAAGCGTTATTTGATCAAGATGACCGCGTTGTTTTAGTAGACAATCCAGAGAACAATGAATATCCAATGGCAATCAATTCCACTAATAAAGATGAAGTGTTTGTTGGCCGTATACGTAGAGATGATTCATTAGAAAATACTTTCCATGTATGGTGTACATCAGACAATTTATTAAAAGGTGCTGCATTAAATGCTGTACAAGTATTGGAACAAGTTATGCGTTTAAAAGGAGCGAATTAAAATGACACATTTATTTGAGGGTGTTGGCGTTGCACTTACAACCCCTTTTACAAATAACAAAGTTAATCTTGAAGCTTTGAATGCACACGTTAATTTTTTACTAGAAAATAATGCCCAAGCAATCATCGTTAATGGAACTACTGCTGAGAGCTCTACTTTAACAACAGATGAAAAAGAACTTATTCTAAAAACAGTTATTGATCTTGTAGATAAACGTGTTCCTGTCATAGCTGGAACTGGAACTAATGATACTGAAAAGTCAATCCAAGCTTCATTCCAAGCTAAAGCCTTAGGGGCTGATGCAATTATGTTAATTACGCCCTACTACAACAAAACGAATCAACGTGGTTTAGTCAAACACTTTGAAGCGATTGCAGATGCTGTGAAATTACCAGTCGTGCTGTACAATGTTCCTTCAAGAACGAACATGACAATTGAACCAGAAACTGTAGAAATATTAAGTCAACATCCTTATATAGTTGCTTTAAAAGATGCTACGAATGATTTTGAGTATTTAGAAGAAGTGAAAAAGCGAATTGATACAAATTCATTTGCATTATATAGTGGCAATGATGACAACGTCGTTGAATACTATCAACGTGGCGGTCAAGGGGTTATCTCTGTTATTGCCAATGTCATTCCTAAAGAATTTCAAGCGTTATACGATGCTCAACAAAGTGGATTAGATATTCAAGATCAATTTAAACCAATCGGCACACTGTTATCAGCCCTATCAGTTGATATTAACCCAATTCCTATTAAAGCTTTAACAAGTTATTTAGGATTTGGAAATTATGAATTACGTTTACCATTGGTTAGCCTAGAAGATACAGATACTAAAGTGCTTCGTGAAGCATATGACACATTTAAAGCGGGTGAAAATGAGTGAAAATATTACTAATTGGCTATGGTGCAATGAATCAACGCGTTGCTAGATTAGCAGAAGAAAAAGGACATGAAATCGTTGGGGTCATTGAAAATACACCGAAAGCAACAACGCCATATCAACAATATCAACATATTGCAGATGTTAAAGATGCCGATGTTGCAATAGATTTTTCAAATCCAAATCTGCTTTTCCCTTTATTAGATGAAGAGTTTCATTTGCCATTAGTTGTGGCAACAACTGGCGAGAAAGAAAAACTACTTAATAAGTTAGATGAATTGAGTCAAAATATACCTGTATTTTTCAGCGCGAACATGAGTTATGGCGTTCATGCACTGACTAAAATTTTAGCAGCTGCTGTTCCCCTACTTGATGAATTCGACATCGAATTAACTGAGGCACATCATAATAAAAAAGTAGATGCACCAAGTGGTACGTTAGAAAAATTGTATGATGTGATCGTATCTTTGAAAGAAAATGTAACACCTGTGTATGATAGACATGAATTAAATGAAAAACGCCAGCCACAAGATATTGGTATACATTCTATTCGTGGAGGTACGATTGTCGGTGAACATGAAGTTCTATTTGCTGGCACTGATGAAACGATTCAAATCACGCATCGTGCACAATCAAAAGATATTTTTGCGAATGGTGCAATACAAGCAGCAGAACGCTTAGTTAATAAACCAAACGGCTTTTATACGTTTGACAACTTATAAACATATTAAAGGAGATTGATTATTTTATGGTACAACATTTAACAGCTGAAGAAATTATTCAATATATAAGTGATGCTAAAAAGTCTACACCAATAAAAGTATATTTAAATGGTAATTTTGAAGGCATCACATATCCAGAAAGTTTTAAAGTATTTGGTTCAGAACAATCTAAAGTAATCTTTTGTGAAGCGGATGATTGGAAACCTTTTTACGAAGCATATGGTAGTCAATTCGAAGATATAGAAATTGAAATGGATCGTCGCAATTCTGCCATTCCATTAAAAGACTTAACAAATACGAATGCACGAATTGAACCAGGTGCGTTTATTAGAGAACAAGCCATTATTGAAGATGGTGCTGTCGTTATGATGGGCGCAACAATTAATATTGGCGCAGTCGTTGGCGAAGGTACAATGATTGATATGAATGCTACTCTCGGTGGTCGTGCTACAACTGGTAAAAATGTACATGTAGGGGCTGGCGCAGTATTAGCAGGTGTGATTGAACCCCCTAGTGCATCACCGGTTATAATCGAGGATGATGTATTAATCGGTGCAAATGCAGTTATTTTAGAAGGTGTACGTGTTGGTAAAGGTGCTATTGTTGCAGCTGGCGCGATTGTGACACAAGATGTACCAGCTGGTGCAGTTGTTGCTGGTACACCTGCAAAAGTGATTAAGCAAGCTTCTGAAGTACAAGATACTAAAAAAGAGATTGTAGCAGCATTAAGAAAACTGAATGACTAGTGACGTCAACGTATAATAATTTCAAGGTTGAGATACGATTATGTCTCAACCTTATTGTTTATCATTGAATAAACTTATGATCACAAATTTCGAAATACGTTACACTATTTATATAGTAATTTAACACAAAGGATTGATAATTATGAATGAATTAGAATTTGTTACGAAACATCGCCGTCATTTACATCAACATCCTGAATTAAGCTTACATGAATTTGAAACAACTGCTTATATTAAAGCGTTTTTAGATAGTTTAAATATTAAATACGATTGCCCATTGGAAACTGGCGTCATTGCATACTTAGAAGGTAATGGCTCACATACGATAGCGTATAGAGCTGATATTGATGCGTTACCTATTTTAGAGGAAAATGATGTGCCTTATCGCAGTCAATCTGATCATGTGATGCATGCTTGTGGACATGATGGTCATACAACTGCATTAATGCTTTTTGTACAACGTTGCAAAGACATGCAAGATGCAGGTCAATTACCGCAAAATGTCGTTTTCATTTTCCAACCTGCAGAAGAAACTGGTGGCGGTGCAAATCGATTAATAAAAGCCGGTGCCTTTGATAAGTATCCAATTGAAGCGGTATTTGGTATTCATGTTAACCCATTTGCTGATGAAGGCATTGCAGTGATAAGAGATGAAGAAATTACGGCCAGCGCAACAGAGTATCGCTTTTTCTTAACAGGCCTGTCAAGTCATGTTGCTGATAAAGAACAAGGTCATTCATGTGGTGAAGCATTACAACATGTATTAACTCAAATATCACAAATTCAACAATTTCACCTTAACGGTTTGAAACGAAATATTGTTCATATTGGTCATTTTAAAGCTGGTGAAGCGATTAATACTGTACCAAGTAATGGTTATTTAGAAGGTACAATTCGTACATATGATATTGATGATTTAACAATCGTTAAAAATCAAATGCACAAGATAGCAGAAAGTGTCAAGCTTCTGTTTAATGTAGATTGTGAAGTTAAATTTGCAGAAGGTTATCCCCCTACAATCAATAGTCCGAAATTACGTACTCAAATAGAGGACGCCTTAATAAAAGCTGATTTAAATGTCTATGACAAACCAACGCCATTCTTATTTGGGGAAGATTTTAGTTTTTATGGTCAACAACTAGCTCCAGCTTACTTTGTTTTTATAGGAACACGAAATGAAGATAAAGGTTTTGTAACTGGTTTGCACACATCACATTTAAATTTTGATGAAAAAGTGTTAATAAACGTGGTTAATTTTTACGAAAATTTATTAAATAATTACAAAGAGGTGTAATACATTGACAGCAACATGGTCTGTAAATAAGAAAATATTTTTACAAAATGCAATCACAGTCAAAAACAATCAGCCATTAATGGCAGTTGTTAAAAATAATGCATATCACTATGACCTAGAATTTGCTGTAACTCAGTTTATCCATGCAGGTATAGATACATTTAGCACAACATCACTACGAGAAGCAATTCAAATTAGACAACTTGCTCCAGATGCAACAATCTTTTTAATGAATGCAGTTTACGAGTTTGATTTAGTCCGTGAACATCAAATACACATGACTTTGCCGTCGTTGACATATTACTATAACCATAAAAATGATTTAGCAGGTATTCATGTTCACTTAGAATTTGAAAATTTATTACATCGGTCTGGATTTAAAGATTTAAACGAAATTAAAGAAGTATTGAAAGATCACCATCATAATCAAAATGCAAAAATGATTATTAGTGGTTTATGGACCCATTTTGGATATGCTGATGAATTCGATGTGTCAGATTATAATGTTGAACGTTCACAATGGATGGAAATTGTTGAAGCACTTTTATCTGAAGGTTATCAGTTCGACCTAATCCATGCTCAAAATAGTGCGAGTTTTTATCGGGAAGGACAAATATTACTACCCCACCATACACATGCGCGTGTAGGTATTGCGTTATACGGTTCAAGACCATATAGTTCACTGAATCAACATGATATAGTTCAGTCATTAACTGTAAAAGCACATGTTATTCAAGTGCGCGAAGTACATGCTGGTGATTATTGCGGTTATAGCTTTGCCTTTGAAGTGACTAAAAACAATACAAAATTAGCTGTAATTGATATCGGTTATGGCGATGGAATTTTAAGAACTCGTGCTAAACATGAAGCACTTATCAATGGTAAACGCTACCCGATACGTGCATTAATGATGAGCCATATGTTTGTTGAAGTAGATGGCAATGTACATGCACAAGATGAAGTTATTCTTTATAATAATGATATCCGCATCGATGAATATACCTTTAAAGGTGTTGGTGCAAATTCTGAACAATTAAGTGCTATGAATCATGATTCTTTAAAAAAGGAGTACATTTCAAATGACTGTTAAATATAATCAAAATGGCGAATTAACAATGGATGGTATTAGTTTAAAAACGATTGCACAAAGCTTTGGTACACCTACCATTGTTTATGATGAGCTACAAATTAGAGAACAGATGCGCCGTTACCATCGCGCATTTAAAGATAGTGGATTAAAATACAATATTTCATACGCCTCAAAGGCATTTACTTGCATTCAAATGGTCAAACTTGTAGCTGAGGAAGATTTACAGTTAGATGTTGTTTCTGAAGGTGAATTATATACAGCTTTAGAAGCAGGTTTTGAACCGAGTCGCATCCATTTCCATGGTAACAATAAAACGAAACATGAAATTAGGTATGCTTTAGAAAATAATATCGGTTATTTTGTTATAGATTCATTAGAAGAAATTGAATTAATAGACCGCTATGCTAATGATACGGTTCAAGTTGTATTACGAGTTAATCCAGGTGTTGAAGCACATACACACGAATTTATTCAAACTGGGCAAGAAGATAGTAAGTTTGGATTATCAATTCAATATGGCTTAGCTAAAAAAGCAATTGACAAAGTCCAACAATCTAAACACTTAAAATTAAAAGGTGTACATTGTCATATTGGTTCACAGATTGAAGGTACAGAAGCATTTATTGAAACTGCTAAAATTGTTTTACGTTGGCTTAAAGAGCAAGGCATTCAAGTTGAATTATTAAACCTTGGTGGTGGCTTTGGTATTAAATATGTTGAAGGTGACGAAAGTTTCCCTATCGAAAGTGGTATTAAAGATATTACAGACGCAATAAAATCCGAAATTAAAGTTCTAGGTATAGATGCACCAGAAATAGGTATTGAACCGGGACGATCAATTGTAGGTGAAGCTGGCGTTACTTTATATGAAGTTGGAACCATTAAAGAAATTCCAGAGATTAATAAATATGTTTCAATCGATGGCGGTATGAGTGATCATATCAGAACTGCACTTTATGACGCAAAGTATCAAGCATTGCTTGTTAATAGAAATGAAGAAGCAGATGACAGTGTAACTATAGCTGGAAAATTATGTGAGTCTGGTGATATCATTATTAAAGACGCTAAATTACCTTCATCAGTCAAACGTGGAGACTATCTTGCTATATTATCAACTGGTGCATATCATTACTCTATGGCATCCAATTACAATCAAATGCAAAAGCCTTCTGTGTTTTTCTTAAAAGATGGCAAAGCACGTGAAGTTATAAAGCGACAATCGTTAAGACAACTCATTATTAATGATACAAAATAAAAATAAACAAAGTAATCCCCGAAGCACAGAAAATTATACTGTGACTCGGGGAATTTTTATGCATTATAGATGACTGTAGAAAACATGCTTGGACATATACTCTAAAAAAGGAAGAACAGCACATTTTTAGTTAGAAAGTATTTATTTCTTTTTGTCATTAATCCTTTATATTTAGTTAGCCCTATTCAACTAATTTAAAGCATCATATACATACCACACTTTAAACAAGCATCATGAAATTAGATTTTATGCTTTACTTGCTTTTTCAAATAATATAAAACGATAAGAATTAACAACAAATATAATGTATAAAACAGAATTTCATCAAATCCAAAATCTTTACTTGTAATTAATACATCAATATCTTCTAATTCCATCATCTCTGCTTTAATATAATTATTAAACTTTGGCAAAGTCATTAAATGTACATTGTAAATATAGTAATAAAAGTCGATAAATATGATGTTAAAAAATATGTATGTTTTATCAATATTAGTTTTGAAAAATAGTATCCCAGAAATCATTATCGGAATCACTAATACAATCATCATTGCTGCTAAAATATTAATATTTAATCCAATTGCAGATAATACACCGAAAACTAATAAATTAGCAACTAAACTAAGGATAAGATATTTCATAAAATCACCTCGTCGTTGTACACCATAATTATATTATATAAATATAATTTTCTATTGCAAACAATGTTGGTGATATAAAAAAAGAGTTCTCAATTTGGCTGAGAAACTCATCGCGTTAAGTATTTGTAATAAGCATATAAAAACACCTTACTTCTTGGTAAGGTGTTAGTTAAAATCAATGATTCAAATCTAAGAATTATAGTTTAACAACGTTTGCAGCTTGTGGACCGCGGTCGCCTTCAACTACTTCAAACTCAACAGCTTGACCTTCTTCTAATGATTTGTAACCATCTTGGTTAATTGCTGAAAAATGTACGAATACGTCATTTTCTCCTTCAACTTCGATAAAGCCGAATCCTTTTTCAGCGTTAAACCATTTAACTGTACCTTGTTTCATAATCTGAAACCTCCAAGACTAAAATTCATTCAATATGCTTATTCGCATATTACAAAAAATACATGCAAATTTCACTCAAATATTCTTTGCAATATGGAATAATCATCTGCTTAACTTGTATTATAGTGCAGTTATTACCAAATTGCAATACAATAATAAAAAATATTCATTTAATCAATTATTGGTAGTTTATAATATACTTCATTATTTTGTAAAACAATGAAACTATAAAATATTTGTAAATCCTCTTCACAATCTTCGCAATAGTTCATGTCACAATTATTATAAAATGCATAAATATTATATTTGCCTGTGACATAATTATCGAACTGAACTTTACATTGATTAATCAATTGTTGATAGTGCTTAAACATGTCATCAAAATCTTGATATTGATATTTTTCAACAATGTTTTCTGGCCAGTCACTGAATAACCACCATCCCTCATAATCGGCTCTAATTTTGGTAACTGTCCACATTATTAAAGACCCCTTCCATACTTCAAAAACTCTATACTTATTTTTATACCTTTATCCTCTGAAAATCAAGTTTGACGACTTGAAACAAACAAAGTAGTAACTATAGTAATTATTAGTTTTTTTAAGTAAAACTACGTATAATAACATTATGAGGTGGTAAAAATGAGACATATACATTTACAAGTATTCGGACGCGTTCAAGGCGTCGGATTTAGATATTTTACACAACGCATTGCAATGAACTATAACATTGTCGGTACTGTTCAAAATGTAGATGACTATGTAGAGATATATGCACAAGGGGATGACGCAGATATAGAGAGATTTATTCAAGGTGTAATTGAAGGTGCCTCACCAGCATCAAATGTAACAAGCCATCAACTTGAAGAGTTAGAACTAAATCAAAAATTATCGGATTTTCGATCAATATAAAATGCTAAATAAAGGAAGATGACAGTGAGATATAATATTTCTCATATATTTGGGGTGTTAGTGGGAATTCCTGTAGCGTTTTTAACAAGCATATTTGGGATGATTGCACTTGATGTATCTTTTTTAATTGATATGTCTATTGGTATTGTTGGCTTTTTAATGACATACCTACCGATACAAAAACTCACTTCACGCAAATATTTAAACGAAATTGGTTTGACTAGAAAAGACTATCGCTATATTCGAAATCAGTTAAATCATACACACCAAAAACTTAGAGGTATTTTAAAAACGTATGTCAATATAAGATCAATTAAAGATTTTAGGCAGATTAATGATATATACCAAATTTCACGTTCTATTTATACGACAGTTAGACAGAGACCTGCATCATTTTATAAAGTTGAAGGCTTTTTTTATTCTCATATTGATAATGCTTTAAATTTGGTTGATGCATATACACGTCTAGCAAAAATGCCCAAAAAATCAATTAATGAACAGCAAAAGTTAGAACAAACACGAATTACTTTGGATGAGGTCAAACGAACATTAATCGCTGATTTAAAGCGTCTCAACGAAGATGATTATGAACGTTTAGATATTGAAATGGAATTAAATAAGTTACATCAAAAACATCATCAAGATTGATGTAAAATAGCAACTATTGGAGAGATGATTGATGACTGAAAATAAAAGTTTCAAAGAAAGCCATCCACTAGATGATTTTATAAGCGATAAAGAATTATCGAATACTACTATTCAAAAAGAAAAGTTAACAATTGAACAACAAAAACAGGTAGACACAATCAGTAAACAAATTAACCCTTTAGACAATGAAGGTTTATTAGCGTTTGGTTCTGATTTACAGAAACAAATGTCTCAATTTTCACATCAAATGTTGGATGAAGTACAAAGTAAAGATGTTGGTCCTATTGGAGATACTTTGTCAGATCTAATGTCAAAACTAAAGTCAGTTAATCCAAATGAGTTAAATACTGATAAACCATCTATGTTAAAAAGAATTTTTAGCAGAGCAAAGTCGTCTATCAATGAAATCTTTTCAAGAATGCAATCAGTTAGTGCTCAAGTCGATCGCATAACGATTCAACTGCAGAAACATCAAACACATTTAACAAGAGATATTGAATTATTAGATACGCTATATGATAAAAACAAACAATACTTTGATGACTTATCATTGCATATCATTGCTGCACAGCAAAAAAAGTTGCAATTAGAAAATGAAAAGCTACCACAATTGCAACAGCAAGCGCAGCAATCCACTAATCAAATGGATATTCAACAAGTTGCAGATATGCAGCAATTTATAGATAGACTAGATAAACGCATATATGACTTACAGCTTTCAAGACAAATAGCTTTGCAAACTGCGCCACAAATTCGTATGATTCAAAATGTTAATCAAGCACTTGCCGAGAAGATACAAAGTTCAATTTTGACAAGTATTCCACTATGGAAAAATCAAATGGCCATTGCGCTTACATTAATGAGACAGCGTAATGCAGTTGCTGCACAACGAGCTGTCACTGATACAACTAATGATTTATTAACAGCAAATGCTGAAATGTTGAAACAAAATGCGATTGAAACTGCAACAGAAAATGAGCGTGGCATTGTTGACCTTGATACATTGAAACGTACACAGCGTAACATTATTGAGACAATTGAAGAAACATTAATTATTCAACAACACGGTCGCGAAGAACGACAATTAGCTGAAAAAGAATTACAACAATTAGAACAAGATTTAAAGTCACATTTAGTGAACATCAAAGGACCGAATAAACAATCATAAATTACGAATTAGATATAACAAAAAGGAAGCATCCTACGATTAAATTGGAGATGCTTCCTTTTATATTATTCGTTATTCCTGTTGATATTTAATTGGATCTTGTTTTACAAATATGCCGACTAGATAGCCTAATATCGTTGCAATAATTGCTACTGGGAACCACTCTAAAGAATACGCTCTTAGAGGCAATGATTCTATAAAGTTAATTTTCAGCCAACCTAACTTACTAATAACACTGAAAATCGACAATATAAATACGATAATAACTGGAATTTGTTGTGAAATGCGTTTTGTCGGTATGAATTTGGCAATTAAAATTAATAATACAACAGTTATTGCTACTGGGTATACAATGCTTAATACCGGAATTGACATTGAGATAACAGCATTTAAACCTTGGTTAGCAATAATAAAACTCATTAAAATGAAAACTAATACAAATGCTTTGTATGATACTTTAGGTACGATTCTATGGAAATATTCAGAAACTGCAACAATAAGCCCGCATGCTGTAGTTAGACATGCCAGCGCCACAATGATGCCCAATAAATATTTTCCGAATGAACCAAATCCTGTTGAAGCCATTGTCGTTAATAAATATGTCCCAATGTTTCGATCTTTGGATTTCAATTGATCTAACGTCATGTCACTTACTGGCATATGATTACCAATATAACCTAATGAAATATATATGAAAATTAAAGCTACGGCTGCAATTAAACCAGCAGTCAAAGTTTGTTTGAATATTTGATTTGTTTTAGTAATGCCTGTTAGTTTTACTGCATTAACAACAATCATTGAAAAAGCAATTGCTGCAATGGCATCCATTGTTAAATAGCCTTGTGTAAAGCCTTCAGCAAAACTTGAAAAATTAGAATGATATAGTGCTTCATTGCCCTTTCCAGCACTATTACCGCTAAAGTCTAAGTATCCTTTAATAATCATCGCTAAAATAGTAATCAATAATAATGGTGTTAATAATGAACCAATACGATCGATTAACTTAGATGGATTTAAACAAATATACAAAACGACTATGAAGTAGATAATCGTAAATATAAATAAAGCGATACTACTATTGCTATGTATAATTGGTGTAATTGTCATTTCAAAAGATGTAGATGCAGTTCTAGGTATTGCGAAAAGTGGTCCTATAGTCAAATAAATGATGATTAAGAACAATATTGAAAATTTAGGTGAAATTTTATTTAATGCGCCAATATATCCTTCTTTATCAAGTGCACCTACAATCACACCTAATAATGGTAAACCAATCCCAGTTAGAACAAACGCTAAAATGGCGGGCCAGAAAAATTGACCACTATCCAATCCGAGATTAGGAGGAAAAATTAGATTGCCTGCGCCAAAAAACATAGCGAAGAGCGTAAACCCAATGACCCATGTATTTTTATTCATAGAGTTACTCCTTTTTTTTAAACACGAAATAATTTACAAGTAAATATTTTAGCACAAAAAATAATAAAGAGTCTATATGAAATATGTTGTACATAGCAGAAACAAAACACATGTGTTGTTTAAATCAAATTATGCCAGAAAATAAAATTCTTCAAATTTACTTTTTAAATAGTAACTGATGACTTTTATTCACAATTTCATATAAACTCATATTTTAAACTTATTTATAAAGATTTAAGTAGTAATTTTTTTAATAATGGAGAGAGATGTCCAGGTAAATGCGCAACACCTTCAACGAAAATAGCATATTGACCATAAATATTATGAATTGTTTGTTCAACATCTTCAGTTATTGGATCTTGACTCAAAAATACATTAAATACTTCAATACCAAATTTACGTGACATTTCTACAGCTTCATACGTATCAATAATACCATCTTGACTATAATTAAATGCAGACGGTTCGCCGTCTGAAAATACGATTAAAAATCGTTGATGTTGATTTCGACGCATTAATCGTTCACTTGCAACTCTAATAGCAACACCATCACGATTATCATCTTGAGGTTCAAGTGCCATAATACGTGGGCCATCTTTTTCAAAGGTTGAGTAATCATAGTTAATAATTTCATTAATGATATTTGGTTGTGCATGATCGTCTGAATCAAAGGCATCCTCACTGAATGATAAAATTTCATGTTTAATGTTCAATGCTTTTAACGTCTCGTGGAATAACACTACACCTTTCTTCGTTTCAGCCATTTTATCATGCATACTTGCTGACGCATCAATTAACAATGTAAACGTCGCATCAAATGATTTACTTAAATCTTGTTTTTTGTAAAACAATTTATATTGATCGTCGATAAACCAATTAATTAAATCCTTTTGTAATCGTCCTTTTGTTAAATTAAAACGTGCATCTCGCTGTTCTCGTTCAATCGTTTTCTTTATAATTTGAATTAAGTCTTTGATTTCATATTGTACGTCTTGTTTCGATTCTTGATATTCTAAAACATATTGTGGCTCAATTTCAGGAATTTGCCATTTTATTTCTACATTTTTGTTCACACCATCAAGTTGAAATGCTTGGCTTTGACCAACAGCCTCGCCTTCTTCACGATTTAGCGTATCGTTTGAACCTTTGCCCTTTTTGGTCATCATATCAGTCATATCATCTGTAGCATCGCCTTCACGTGCTTCATCATTACCCAATGTTTCACTATTTTGTCCTTCGTGAAGTTCCATTTCTAAATAGGCGCCACCTTTTGACTCACTATCTGCAGATTTAGAGTCAGCTTTTTCACTTTCGTTATCATCATCTTCTGAAGTATCATCTTGCCCATCGACTTGACTTGCATCAGTTCTCTTTAAATCATCAAACTCTGGACTAGCTAATGTATTATATAGTGTTTTAGGTAAGTAATAATATTCGTTTAGCATATCTTCTTTTAAAATATCATCTACTTGATACATAATTCTTTGAGCCAGATACATATTATCTTCAGAATTTTGATTTTGGAAAAAATTAGGTAAATATAAGAACATATTAACTACAATATCATCTAAATCTGAATGTATAGATGGTATATCAAAGAAATCTTGGCTTAAAAATGCATGTTCTAAATACAAAAATAATAAATCTGTATATTGTGTTTTAGTACGATACACTTTAATTTGAGATTCCGTATATGATATACGTGTATCTAAGCGAAGATCAATTAATTTAGCAGTACTTGGGCGCTCAACTTTAATAGAATTTAATACGCGCATATCTTCTAATAATTTAAAAAGTTGTTGATAAAATTTAGGGTGTTTAAAAGTTTTATCTTGTACTACTTCATTTACAATTTGTACATCCATCATATGATAACCGTAAGCAGCTAACATAACATCTGTTTTTAAACCAGCCATTTCGATATGGCTTGGTCGATGTGACCAAAACCAACTCGTAATCAAAACATTTTGAACAGGATTATAGTAAGGGAATTTTTGGATTTTAACTTGTGTTTGTTCATTTTTTAATAAGAGTCGAGCTAAGTCTTGCAACATCATTACTTGCTTGGCATCTAACTGTTCGTCGTTAAATTTTATGAAACGATCACTCATGTTTTATCCCTCTTTAAAAGTTTAGTTCTACAGCATTATATATTGCTTGTTGTTCACGTTCATCTTCCAATTTATCAATAATTGTACGTTTAATTGCACGTTCAACTGGCATTACAGTGATTAAATCACACAAGTCTAATAATGCACGGATACTAGCGGCTTCTTCAGAAATTTGTCCCTGCTTAGACATAGTACGTAAATCTTCATTAAACTTAATAATTTGTTCGATTTGTTTATCATCTTGTAATAAACTTTGCTCTTTAATCACATTTTTTAAAATGTCCCCATCAATATAATCAACGTGAATAACAACAAAGCGATTTTTTAGTGCTTCATTCATTGGCAAAGTACCAACATAACCTTCATTTATCGCTGCTATAACGTTAAATCCTGGTACAGCTTTGATTACTTCACCAGTGTATGGATTCGTAATTTGACGACGATAATCTAAGACCCCATTTAATACAGGCAATGTTTCAGGTTTAGCCATATTTATTTCATCAATATATAAAATATGCCCCTCTTTCATAGCTTTAATAACTGGACCATCTACAAAGACAATTTCTTGTTGACCTTCCGCATTTGTTTTAATTGTTTTAAAGCCTAATAAGCTTTCTGTATCTAAATCAACAGAACAATTGACTTGATGCATGGGTGTATCAACAACTTCACTTAATGTTTCTGCCAACTTTGTTTTCCCTGAACCTGTTGGACCTTTAAGTAAAATATTTTTATTTAAATCAAATAATGCCTTCGCATCATTGAAAACTGTTGAATCTGAATTCTTATAATGTTTTAGTGCCATTTTAAAACGTTCTCCTTTAAATAAATTAAAAAACTAAGACATGGAATAAGTTCTTCAAATGCCTTAGTTTACTATTCTATTCTGATATAAAACGCAATACTTAGTATGCGAATTGTTTATATTTTACCAAATTTACTAATTGAAAATCTCATATTAGGCTTCATTTCAATAATTATGCGTTTAAACTTCTTTGAAATATGTTTTATAGTAACCGCCAACTAATCCAGAATTATCTATTATTTGATAATATTCTTCAGTTTCGTTGATAACATCATATTGTTTGCCAACCGTTAACATGTCAGAAACTGTAAATTTCTTTGCATCTGTATTAATGACTTCTACTTTCTTGATTGGTGTACGTTCTTTCCAAGTTTCATGTAACATAAATTTTGTCCTCACTATCGTAAAAAAATTATTTTTGTAAAGTGAATATAAACGATAATCCACTGTTTTCAGTAATTCTAATTGATTCAATATCATCTTGCTCAAGCGTTTGATATGGTATTTCCACTTCATCTAAGCGCGATTTCGCTTGATTAAAGAAATCTGCATCTTTCGTTTCAAACTCAACTTGATCGACTGCGCCATATTCCGGCATTGTCATTTCGGTTTCTACAGGCATTAAATGTATTTCGCCACCTAGACCACCCGTTCCAATTTTGAATACTTGGACATGATAGTCAGCATTGTCGAAGGGTTGGTATTCTGCAAATACTTCAAGTCCGAATATATTTGTTAAAATTTGACCTGTAATATCTACATGATTCACTTTAAGAATCACTGGTCCTAAACCTTGCACTTGATGTAAAGGATTGACCGCACTCTCAAAAGAAGGCATACCTAAACCAACGCCATAATTATTCTCGTTTGAATATATTGAGAAAATATGACCATTGTTATCTTCGAGACTGAAATATTTATTGCCATTTAATTCTTTAACTGTTGTAAATGGAATATCCTTATTCGATAATATTTCCGCATACTCCTCTAAACCTGAGTCAGTTGGTGTACGTAATCCAATACCCACAAAGTGAGATTCTTCTAATTGCTCACTTGGAACTTGTATAAATTGAAGTCTTGTTCCTGGGCTTATATCTGCATCGCCGAAACGAATTGAGTTTTCAAGAAGTTCTTCATAATTTAATCCTAATATGTCAACCATGAAATGTTTTGTCTGTTCTATATTTGTTGTACCTAATGTTATACTTCTAAGTCCACACATTATAGCCACCTCTATCTTTATCTTTACTATTATATTATAACTTATTTTAATCATAAATTATAGAATATCGGTCAGTTGATTTTGATTATAGATTAATATGTGAAAAATGTATTTCTTTAAAAGAACTATTTCATTTAAATAGGTAACATAATATTGTTATGGTTGCTATTGAGTGTGTCATTAATGAGTATCTGTATATAGCAATTGCATATTTCGTTTTTTGTAGTACATAAAAAACATATATATGTCGTGTCCATAAAGTGAATTTACATCTTGTTCAGATGATTTTAAATTAACTAAAGGCGCTTATAGAATTCATAAATTTCATCGCTTGTTATTATCTAAAATGATTTCATTAGCATATTGTAACACGCTATTCTACCTATATTTCTGTTGTGAGTCTATTTCAATAGAAATGATATATTTTTTAAGTAGTCAAAATTAAACTCACATTTTAATACGAAGCATTATAAAAATAAAGTACAGCAGTAAGATATTTCGACTAGAAAATAATCTTACTGCTGTTTGTTATTGATTTGATCCCGTTTTTAGGAATAGTAAACTATTTTGTGTTGTGGATTAAGATTCTAATAATAAGTCTTCTGGGTTTTCAATTAATTCTTTAATTGTTTTTAAGAATCCAACTGCTTCTTTACCGTCAATAATTCTATGATCATAGCTTAATGCAATATACATCATTGGACGATTTTCGATTGTATCTTGATCAATCGCAATTGGTCTTGTAATAATTGAATGCATGCCTAAGATTGCAGCTTGATTACCATTGATAATTGGCGTACTCATCATTGATCCAAAAATACCGCCATTTGTAATCGTAAATGAACCATTAACCATATCATCTAAGCCAAGTTTTTTCTCTCGTGCTTTAACTGCTAAATTAGCAATTTCTGCTTCGATTTCTGCAAAATTCTTTTTATCACAATCTCTTACAAATGGTACTAATAATCCATCATCTGTAGAAACAGCTACACCAATATCATAATATTGTTTCGTAATCATGTCGTCGCCGTCGATTTCTGCATTAACTTCTGGATACTTTTTCAAAGCTGCTACAGAAGCTTTAGTAAAGAATGACATAAATCCTAATTTAGTACCATCATGATCTTTCATAAATTGTTCTTTCTTACGTTTACGCAATTCCATAACATTTGTCATGTCAACTTCGTTAACTGTTGTTAACATAGCTGTATTATTAGATACCTCTAATAATTTTTTGGCAGCTGTTTTCTTTCTGCGTGACATTTTTTCACGAATCACTGGTTTTGTAGGATATTGATTGTATTTTTTCTCTTCTTTTGCAGATGCTTGTTGTGTTGTTTGTGTTGATGCCGGTGCCTGTTGTTTCTTATCAATATCTTCTTTACGAACCACATCATTTGTTTTCGGACTTACTTCAGCAAGATTCACACCATTTTCACGAGCATATCGACGCGCAGAAGGCGTAGCATTAATACGTTGCTGATTGTCATCATTTGCTTGATTGACTTCAGCTTTATCTACCGAATTATTTGTTGTTTCTTCTTTTTTATTATTTGTTTCTTCATTTTGTTGTGGAGTATTGTCGTTACTATTTTCTTTAGAAGCATTGCCACTACCTTCGCCGATGATAGCAATTGCTTGTCCAACTTCTACAGTGTCGCCTTCACTTGCAAGTTGTTCAGATAATACACCTGCTTCTTCAGATACAACTTCGACATTAACTTTATCAGTTTCTAATTCAAGAATAGCTTCACCTTTTTCTACGCTATCCCCTACGTTTTTCAACCATTCTGCAATGGTACCTTCTGTAATAGATTCTGCTAATTCTGGAACTTTAACCTCTGGCATGACTTATTTCCCCCTAGTTATTTTTTAATGCATTTTCTATAATTTTATTTTGAACAAGTTTATGAATTTCTCCATCGCCTTCAGCTGGAGCAGCCCTTTGAATTCTGCCATGATAACTTAAATCATATTTATCTGCAACGAGCACTTTAACATATGGATAGACATATAACCATGCACCTTGATTTTTAGGTTCTTCTTGTACCCATGACACTTCTTCAAGGTTTGGCAATTGTGCTAGTAATGCTTCAATCTCTTCCTCTGGGAATGGATACAATCTTTCGATCGCAACGAGTAATACTGATTCGTCTGGATTTTTAGCTAATGCTTCTTTTAAATCAATGAACATTTTACCAGTTGCTAAAATAACTTTTGTAACCTTATCCGCTTGATATGATTCTGTCAAAATTGGCTCAAATCCACCAGAAGTAAATTCATCAATTGGTTTTGCAACTGTTTTATTTCTCAGCAAGCTTTTTGGCGACATAACAACCAATGGTCGCATTTGTTCAGAATCTAAACTAGCCGCTTGTGCACGCAATAAGTGGAAATAATTACTTGAACTAGATAAGTTGACAACTGTGCAATTATTTTCAGCAGCTAATTGTAAAAACCTCTCTAATCTTGCTGATGAATGTTCAGGACCTTGACCCTCATATGCATGAGGTAAGAATAATGTTAATCCTGAACGTTCTCCCCATTTTGAGCGAGAACTGAATAAGAAGTTGTCAAAAATCATTTGTGACATATTTGCAAAATCACCATATTGCGCTTCCCAAATATTGAAGCTTTTTTTGTTTTCCACATTATAGCCGTATTCAAAACCAACTACTGCTGCTTCTGAAAGCGGAGAATTGTGTATATCAAATGTCGCTTTTTGATCAGGAACATGATGTAAAGGTGTATATGTTTCACCTGTTTGCTCATCATGTAACACGGCATGCCTATGACTGAATGTACCACGTTCACTATCTTGACCAGTTAAGCGAATCGGTGTACCATCTTGTAAAATTGTCGCAAATGCAAGTTGTTCTGCTTGTGCCCAATCAACTAAACCATCTTCTTTATTAAACGGCTCATGACGCTTCTCAAGAACTTTGTTTAACTTTTTCAAAATGTTAAAGCCATCCGGATATGTTAACAATGCATCATTTATTTCTTTCAAGTGATCAAAAGTAAATGATTGTTCGTCTGCTTGTAACGGTAATGCAAGATCTGCAGGCTTTTCCATATCTGGATTATCCATTTTATCAGCTTTATTAATTTTATCATGAGCTTGTCTTAGTTCCTTTTGGACTTGTTCTATAAATGAATGCATTTCATCTTCTGAAATGACACCTTCATTAACAAGCTTTTTACCAAACACATATTCAACAGAGTCATGTTTGCGAATATTCTGATAAGGAACTGGATTAGTAATTGATGGTTCATCCATTTCGTTATGTCCGAAACGACGATAACCTACTAAATCAATAACGACGTCTTTATGAAACTCTTTTCTAAATTCCATTGCAATATCAATTGCTTCAATAGTAGCTTCAACGTCATCTGCATTGACATGGAATATTGGCACATCATAACCTTTGGCCACATCTGTAGAATAAGTTGTTGAACGTGCATCAATTGGTTCTGTAGTAAATCCAATTCTATTGTTAGTAATAATATGCAATGAACCACCCGTAGAATAGCCTTTCAAGTTTCCTAAGTTCATTGTTTCGAAGTTAATTCCTTGACCAGGATAAGCAGCATCGCCATGTATAATAATTGGCATTGCTTTATGATGATCAGTCGTCGGAGCCCCAGCTCGTTGTGTATCATCTTGTGCTGCTCTCGTACGCCCCTCAACAACAGGTGCAACAATTTCCAAGTGACTTGGATTGTTAGCCAGTGCAATACGCTGCATTGTACCGTATGAATCAGTAGTTTTAATGCCACCAAGGTGATATTTCACATCACCAGTCCATCCAGCAGTTAACTGCAAGCTACCATCTTCAGGTAAGAATTTCATTGGATCTGTATGCATAAATTCTGAAATCATCATTTCGTACGGTTTTTCT
Source organism: Staphylococcus sp. EG-SA-14 (assembly GCF_017151935.1). NCBI lineage: Bacteria > Bacillati > Bacillota > Bacilli > Caryophanales > Staphylococcaceae > Staphylococcus > Staphylococcus sp. EG-SA-14. Next base: position 38,645 of record NZ_JACVZM010000007.1, read on the forward strand.
AAGACATGCGTTAAAACGTTTAAACGTCCACGGTGAGCCATGCCTATTTGTATATTTTTAATACCTTCTTTCGCAGCAATCGTAATAGTACGTTGTAACATCGGTACAAGTGCGTCTACCCCTTCAATTGAAAAACGCTTTGCACCAACGAAGTTTTTATGAAGATATTTTTCAAACCCTTCAACATACGCTAATTGTTTGAATAGTGCCCTTTTTTCGTTATTATTTAACGTTACTTTATATGGCGTTTCAATTCTTCTTTTTAACCAACCACGTTCGGTATTGTTATTAATATGTGTATACTCAAATGCAATTGGTCCTTTGTAACGTTTTTCCATTCTTAAAATTGCTTCATAAGCATTATCATAAATGTCGGCAAAGTGATCTGAAACAATTCCTGCTGATATACCTTCCAAAGTCTGTTGATCTAAATCAAAGTCTTCAATCTCTAATTTAGGTACATGTTTCCTTTTTGGAGGATTTACAGGATAAATATCGGCTTTAAGATGCCCGTATTGGCGAATATTATCAATTAAACGCATGACACGCTTAATTGTGCCGTCGCTATTTTGACTACTTGTACTTTTTAAAGCTGGTACAATTGAGTCATCATTCTTAATTGTGCTGAATAAGACTTGTAAATCTTCTGGTACAGATGATGGATCTTGTAAAAAGTCATCATATAGATCTAACATTAGACCTAAATTCGCACCGAAGTTTACAGGAGCCTCTGAAACTTCTTTTCTTTCGTTAGTCATTTTACACCCTCCACAAAAATGTTGAAACGCTTACAATGTAATAATATCACTATTTAGTTATTTGTTAAAGTAGATTTACCTATTTATCTGCTAAAAAGAAGAATCAACAAAAGCGTTGATTCTTCTAGGTTTATAGATGTATTTTATTGTAAATTTTGGGAGTACAACAGAAATGATAAAGAACCACTGTTTATTTGTTTTATAGTTGTTCTTATACATTAGTCACAGCTAATGTGTACTTAAAAAATTGATCCTATGACTTTGATTGACGTCTCAGTCATGATTAAAATATGATTTTAAACGTTGTTCCTTTGTTAATTTCACTTTTAATTTTAATCGATCCTCCGTTTAATTGAATGATTTTTTGAGCAATAGATAATCCGAGTCCATTACCGCCTTGACTTCTTGAACGAGATTTATCCACTCGATAAAAGCGATCAAAAATGAAATCTTGATCTTCCTCTGGAATACCAATTCCATGATCTGTAATTTCAATTATTTTTTGCTTATTTTTTAACCTTGTCTTAACTTTAATTTTCTTATTCTTCACATCATATTTGATTGCATTATCAATAAAGATTAAAAATAATTGTTCGAATTGATGAGGTTTCATTTTAATTTCTAGATTTTTAGATGTCAGATCCGTATCAAATTGATAATCAGGATGCAATTGTTTTAATGAGTGTATTCGCGAGCGAATTTCATCATTAATATGCACGGTCTGTGCTTCAGAAGAAATGTCATTTACATCTCCTTTAGTCAATTCAAGTAATTCTTCGACTAATTTTATGATACGATTCATTTCTTCAATAGAAATATTTAACGATTCTTCTAATACTGCTGGGTCTTTTTTTCCCCATCGCTGAATCAAATTTAAATGACCTTGAATAATTTGTAATGGTGTTCGTAATTCATGTGACGCATCTTCAACAAATTGTCTTTGTTGATTAAATGATTCTTCAATTTGGCTCATCATCTCATTAAACGTATTTGCTAAATTATCTATTTCTTCATAATTTGTATTTAATTGCAATTTATTTTGAAAACCATCTCGTCGAATCTCAATCATTTTATTTGATAAACTGACAAGCGGTTTAGTAATTTGTGTTGAAAATACATAACTGATTGTGGCAGTTATAATTGTTGCAATCACTCCAAATGCCAGCGCAATGATATACAATGATTTTACGATGTTATCATAATTTTCTAGTGAATGAATTAACAAGCTATACCCTTTGAAATCTTGCGTTGTAATTGGTTCTTTAATAATTAAATATTCAATGCCTTTATAGCGTTTTTTTATTACGCGGTCAAAATAACGGTGTTCATAACCTGGTTCAACTCTCACTGTGTTATCATTCGATGTCTCAAATAATTTATTATTATGCTCATCATAAATAATTATCTCTTGAAAATTACCTAAAGATGCATTCAAGTCTAATGCAGATATATCTTTAACAGGCTTAGAATGAAATAAATTATTAATATCGCTTGAGCTTCGTTCTGCATCATCAAGCTCACTATTATGCAGTGTATCTTTCAAGAAAAAAATAATAATTAAACAAAACAAAAATATCGTGACAAACGTAATCATCGTGGTAACAATAATCCAGTTATTGCGCAATTTACGTTTTGTCATCGTATCACATACCCAACGCCACGAACTGTTTCAATCATTTTGTCACGATCGTATGGTTTTAATTTGTTTCGTAAATATCTTATATAAACATCTACGACATTTGTTTCTACTTCACTATTATAACCCCATACATGATTTAAAATTTGTTCCCGTTGCATAACATGGTTTTTATTTTCAGCAAGAAGATATAGTAAATCATACTCTGTTTTTGTTAATTCAATTTCTGCGCCATTTACCGTCACTTTAAAAGCATTCTTATCAATTGTAATACCATTGACATCGATAATATCTTTTTGTGGCTGACGACGTAAAATCGCACGTATTCTTGCTAAAAGTTCTTCAATATCAAATGGCTTAACTATATAATCGTCTGCACCGTAATCAAGCCCAGCAACTTTGTCATACGTATCACTTTTCGCTGTAATTATAATGATAGGTGTAGATTGTTGTTGTCTAATTTTGCGACAAATTTCTAAGCCATTAATTGACGGCAACATTAAATCTAATATGATTAAATCATAGTAATGGCTAAGCGCTTTATCTAAACCGTCTTGTCCATCATACTCTGTGTCCACATTGTAATTTTCATGTGTGAGTTCCAATTCAAGAAATCTTGCTAAGTTTTGTTCATCTTCTACTATTAAAATTTGCGTCATTTGTACACCTCATATTACGACTTTTTCTAATAAGGTAATATATTTTAAATTTTGTATTTTTCTATACAATAGTTGCTTTTTAAATTAGTTTGTTTACGTTTAAATTTTATCACAAATCAATAACCATGTTTTAAATTTTTCAAGCTACAATCATTAATTATTTATTAACTCAAATATTTAATAATCAGTTAATGGAATTCTGTTAATTCTGATTGCAGTACTTAAATATAGAATACTGTAACACAAGGCCTTACCGCAATATTAATTGTTGTCATATACTGACTTTTCACTATTGTAAAATGAATAGTTATTATCTTTATTTTCACAAAATGACCGTAGTTTAAACATTTCACACATCATTTCAATGTGCGATTTTGAACTTGGAAGTAACATTTCATAATGTATGAATTCAAAAGGAGTATGTAAACAATATAATTTTTAAACCTCATCACTTTTAAATATTCTAATTCTAATGAGAAATACAAATTTTTTTATTTTCTAAAATAGCGTAATCATGCGTTTTATTTACTATTCTTAAAAAATATTCAAAAAAAGTTTTAGTTTCTAATTGACAATGATTCTCACTAATGTATAATAGTAGTTGAAAATGATTATCAATACCACATAGAACATCCCCCCCACAACGTTTCGTTCTTGTTGGATTGGTCATTTTCAAATATTCCCCTTTTATATGCCCGTAAAAGACAATATACGTTATAACAACGTTTTATAAAAGCAGTAAACCCTTACGACACTTTAGGTTTACTGCTTTTGTTTTTTTACTATTTAATTTATTAATTTATTTCTAAGTAATAACGTTGATAAAATAATGCAAAATACGCCACCAATAATGCCGGCAATAATATCTGTTGGATAATGTACACCTAGATATACACGTGATATGGAAATCAATAAAATCATAGCTGCACATAACCCTATAAGAATACCTTTTGAATTACCTTGATTTAATCGATTTAATAGATAGATACCACTTCCAAAATATGCAGTTGATCCCATAGCATGACCGCTAGGAAAACTAAATCCTGTTATATCAATTAAACGCAGCAATGTAGGTCTTTCTCTATCGAATATATTTTTTAATGCTGGATTCAAAATTCCAGATAATGCCATTGTTAATGCAAAAAATAATGCTTCAATTTTGTGGCGCTTTAACATGAGATATGCCACAAGAAGTAATGAAATACATAACATTGCCCAGACTTCACCTACTTTAGTAGCCCCAAGCATGATAGATGTCGTAATAAAGCTCTCTGATGAATATATAAATTCATAAACTTCATTATCAATCCATTTCCCTAGTCTTGATTCGTGGAAAAACGCGATAATTCCAAAAACCAATGTAAAAACGATGAGCAAAGAGATACGTTTCCATTGACTCATAAAGCATTACCCCCCATTAATTCAATGCATCTTTAATCATCTTATCAAATAAAGCTTCTTTCGTATAACTTTGTTCATACGATTTCATATTATTGATAATTCGAGTTCTTTCCTGTTCCATTTCATTTAGTTCTTGTAATAAAATTTGTGCTGTTAATTGTTCTTCATCAATCGCTTTAGCATAACCTTTATCAGCAAAATGATTTGCATTGTCAATTTGGTCGCCTCGGGATTGATCTAAACCTAATGGTACTAATAACATTGGTATACGTAATGTTAAGAACTCATAAATCGCATTTGATCCTGCTCTACTTATTACTGTGTCCGTAATTGCTAATAAATCTGTTAAATCCTCTTTAACAAATTCATATTGTATATATCCTGATTTTTTAACTTGAGCATCTTTTAATCCTTTACCAGTTAAATGTATCACTTGATATTGTTGTAATAATGCATCTAAGTTTTCGCGAATAATGCTATTTAATTTTTTACTTCCTAAGCTTCCACCCATAACGAGTAAAACTTTTTTATTTTCATTAAAGCCTGTTAATTGATAACCATTATGTGCATTACCATTTTTTAAATCTTCTCGAATTGTTGCTCCAATAAAATCAGCTTTCTCTTTAGGTAAGTAGTTTAGCGTTTCTTCAAATGTTGTATATATTTTCTTGGCAAATTTAAGTGCTATCTTATTCGCTAATCCTGGTGTTAAGTCAGATTCATGAATAATAGTTGGTATATTTAATGATTTGGCTGCAATAACAACAGGCACAGATACAAATCCACCTTTTGAAAATAATAGATCAGGTTTTTCTTTTTTCAAAACTTTACGAGCATCAAGAATACCTTTCAATACTTTAAATACGTCTTTGGCATTTTCTAAAGAAATATATCTTCTTAATTTACCACTCGAAATAGGATAATACTTAATTTCTGGTAGTTGTGATTCAATCATTTCTCTTTCAATACCATTTTTAGAACCAATATAAAGCGCTTCATAACCTTGTGATAATGCAGTTGGAATTAAACTTAAATTTACTGATACGTGTCCAACTGTTCCCCCTCCGGTAAATGCGATTTTCGTCATTAATATTACCTCTATTCTTTTAAATTTTTATAATATGCATAAAATGGTTCACCTTTATCATATGGCGGATATTCCATTAATTGTTCACCGACCTTATGAAATCCAAATTTCGCAAATAAACCTTGTGCAGGTTTGTTTAACGCAAAGGTGTCCGTTAAAATAACTTCTGCACCACGTGCTTTAACTACATCAATAACATAATTGAATAATTCTGTAGCAGCTCCTTTATATTCTTTCGAACCAGTTAATCGATGAATAACAAAGGCGCCTTCTCTATTTACTGGCCAGTCAATGTCATCATACCATTCTGCTTGGTCTTGGTCGACAACAATAAAGCCATAAATTTTGTCATTTTCCTCTAATACGTACAAATAATCTTTAGCAATATCTTCTTCAAAATGTTCTAAAAGAGGGTACTGATCGTCCCATTGCTCGTTGTCGTGTTCTTTCATTAATTCTTTTGCTTCTTCTACTAGATTTAAGATTTGATCTAAATCTGACATTTTACCTAGACGGATCATGTACGTCACTCCTTATATCGTTATGTTAAACATGTTTTTCAGTACATGTTAATCTTACACACTATTAACATGCTTTAAACCTTTATTATGAATGAAAAATAGTAATTATCACACTATGGGATAAAAATAACCAATAAAAGTATCATATACCAATTAATTGATTGTTAAAACTTGTGAATAATACTATTTAAAAAGTATATGCTCATAGTATATTAAAGCATGAATTATTAACAGCAATGATAGAAATTGCGTTATTGACATCATTTGTAAATGTCTAATTTATATCTTTTAGAGTTAGACGTCAATAAAAATAAACACGCCTCCTAAATTGCTATCTTTGCAAATTTAGGAGGCGTGTCATTAACATAATAATAATACAATTTTAGTAGTGTGTATCGCTTATTTTAAAATATTAATCAACTTATCGAGAACATCATCATGTTTATTAGCTTTTTCAACTAATAACTCAGTAAATTTATTATTCGTTTCTTTATTAAATTCACCAGTTACCTCAAGTTTATTCGCTTGTTGGAAAGCTTTAACTTGATTTTCTAAAGCTTTATCAAATTGCGTTGATTCATTATCAACTTTATAACCTAAAGCTGATAAACCAATTTTAATAGTTTTAATATTTTTATCATCGTCTCCAACTTTAAATGTTTTCGTATTAGGAATGACATTTAAAGATTGATATTTAGGTGTGTCAATAGTAACGTCTGGTTTAATGCCTTTACCGTGAATATAATGACCATCTGGCGTTAACCATTTCATTTCAGTATATTTTAACAATGAACCATCCTTAAACTCTCTTGTAGTTTGTACGACACCTTTGCCGAATGTTTTTGACCCATAAACTTTAGCTTTATTATAGTCTTTTAGCGCACCAGTAAACACTTCAGAAGCGCTAGCTGAACCTTCATTCACTAAGATGGATATATCCATGTCTTTCGCTTCTTTTAACGCATCATTAGAAGTTTGAATTGCTTCAGTATCTTTACCTTTTTCTAGTTTAACAACAGTTTTTCCTTTATCGATAAAAATATTTGCCATTTTAACAGCTTCATCTAGTAGTCCACCTGGATTATTTCTTAAATCTAAAACAATCTTTTTCAAACCATCTTTGTGAGCTTTTAGAACTGCATCTTTCAATTCACCTGATGTATCATTCTGGAATTTATTAATAGTAATAACTCCAACTTTACCTTTTTTCTTATACTCAACACTTTTAACATGAATTTTTTCACGTTTAATCTTAACGTCTTTTTCTTCACTACCTCGTTGAACAGTTAAAGTGACTTCAGTGTTTTCTTTACCACGAACATCTTTGACAACTTCATCTAATGCTTTACCTTTAATTGATTTTCCATTTACTTTAGTAATGACATCTTTAGGACGAATGCCAGCACGTTCTGCTGGAGATCCCTTCATAGGACTAGTAACCATAATTTGATCATTTTTCTTTTGCATTTCTGCACCAATACCTACAAAATCACCTGAAACACCTTCATTAAAGGATTTCGTTTGTTCTTTTGTTAAATATTCAGAATAAGGATCTTTTAATTCTTTGACCATGCCATCAATTGCAGCTTTACTTAACTTGTCAGAGTCCTGTTTTTTGTAATAATCACTATTTAAGATTTTATACACATTTCCAATTTTATTTAAGTTTGCTTGATCAGTTTTGTTTAAACCACTTATTTTTTGATTTATAAAAATATATGCAACAACTGTGATGACAGCTGTTATTAGGATTGTACCAATTAATATTGATATGAATTGCCAACGTTTTAAGTGAACGCGTTTCGATGAATTAGTTTCTTGGTCTTGATTGCTTGTTGCAATTTCAGCGCGTTCATCATCGGATGAAGATGTGTGTTGCTTATCATCCATTGTATCACTTCCTTATTATGTATTATGTACTTTTAAATTCTGTGTAGTTAATCATATCAATTTATGCAAGATAGCGCACCATATTTCACTATAATTGATTAATTTTTAGTCACAACTTAGTTTATTTTAAATTAAAACCAGGATAACGAATTGCATCACCCTGGTTCTAACTATTATTATTAAAAATTATATTAAAATTTTAGCCATTCCGTATATTCTTCATATAAATCATCAAATACAGACATTGGCAATGTGAAATCACCATGTGTCTCAATATAATCAGACAGTATGTTAAAATCATCATCGTGTTTTGGGAAAGCAAGATCGTCAAATATCTCTTCTGCTAGACGACCTTTATCGTCGTGTCGACCACGAACTGTCATGACAAATTGATAAAACGAATAGTTTTTCATTAGTTCATTGTCACATCAATCACTTTTGTTTCACCTTTAATCACAGCATTTTCATCATAAATATTAATTGAAGCTGCTTGATCAGTGTTAGTAATTATAATTGGTGAAATTACAGATTTAGCGTTATTATTAATATATTCAAGGTTGAATCTTACTAATGGATCTCCGACGTTAACTTCGTCACCACTAGACACTAACACTTCAAATCCTTCACCGTCTAATTGAACTGTGTCTAAACCGATATGAACTAATAATTCTAATCCGTTATCTGCTTTTAACCCAATCGCATGCTTAGTTGGAAAGACATTGTCAACACGTCCTGCAATTGGAGACACAACTTCTCCTTCAGTTGGATTAATACCAAAACCTTCGCCCATCATTTTTTGTGCGAATACAGGATCTGGAATATCTTCAATTTTCACGAATTCTCCAGTTAATGGTGCATAAATTGCGATATCTTTCTGAACTTCTTTGCCTTTTCCGAATAATTTTTTAAACATACTTTCCACTCCTACTTATCAAAATGTGATATTAAATCGCCATAACCCAATTCTTCTAACTTTTCATATGGAATAAATTGAATTGCAGCGGAATTGATACAGTATCTTAAGCCGCCACTTTCTTTAGGTCCATCATTAAAGACATGTCCTAAATGACTATTTGATTCTTCTGAACGCACTTCAGTTCTCAACATACCAAATGATTTGTCGACTAATTCTATAATTTCATCGTCATCAAGCGCTTTGGAAAAGCTAGGCCATCCACATTCAGAATGAAACTTTTCTTCAGATGTAAATAAAGGTTTACCAGAAATTTTATCTACATAAATTCCTTTAGCAAAATGATTCCAATATTCATTCATAAATGGTGGTTCAGTGCCGTTTTCTTGTGTAACAATATATTCTATATCTGTTAGTTCACTTTTATCTTTTTTAAGCATTTTGATTCCCCCAATGTGATTCTATAAACGCTTTTCTACCTGAACCACGTTGATATTGGTAATAATGTACCGGGTTCTTTTTGTAATAATCTTGATGGTAGTCTTCAGCTGGATAGAAATTTTTATATGGTTTAATAGGTGTAATCACTGGTTTCTTGAAAATACCTTGTTCATTTAATTGTTGCTTTTTAAACTCAGCAGCCTTTTTCTGATGTTCATCATGATAGAAAATGACTGGTTGATAGCTTTCGCCTCTATCGAAAAATTGCCCTTGATCATCAGTTGGGTCAAATGTTTTGAAATATATGTCTAATATATTTTCAAAGGAAGTAACCTCTGGATCAAACGTAATTTGTACTGCTTCGACATGGCCGGTTTGATTCGTACATACCTGTTCATAAGTTGGGTTGTCAACATGACCGCCACTATAACCAGATACGACTGACTTGATGCCTGGATATGATGTAAATGGTTTAACCATGCACCAGAAACATCCTCCTGCTAATGTTGCATATTCTTTTGTCATATGAATTACCTCCTCTATCTATCTAATTATAAATTTAGTCTATAAAGGATTGAAATGGAAGTAATTAACACTGAAAAGATTAAATTTACTTCTTAAGGACTACGAGGCCAATCGCACCTTGACCAGTATGTGCAGAAATAACTGGTGTAGTTACATTTATATCGTAATTATTCACATGAAAAGCTTCATTAAAAACTTTCTTCAATTTATCAACATATTCAATGACGTTAGCATGTGCGACACCAATGGATTTGATTTCATGATCTCCTATAAATTCAGCAATTTCCTTTTTCAAGTATTGGATACTAGAATTTTGAGTTCTCGCATTGTGCACAAGCTCTAAGCGACCATCATCTAGTGTACCAATTGGTTTAATTTTCATAAGATTACCAATCAAACCTTTTGTTTTACTAATTCTGCCACCTTTAATTAATTGATTCAATTGCCCTATAACTACAAATAATTTAATGTTTTCTCTTAAATGATTTAACTTTTTAACTATTTCAGAAGTTGAGACACCTTCTTTTACAAGCTCTACTAGGTGTTGTATTTGATACCCTAAACCAAAAGAAATAGATTTTGAATCAATAACAGTTACATTAGCATCTACCATTTGACTTGCTTGGTAAGCAGTGTTATATGTACCACTTAATCCTGAAGAAAGATGAATACTTATGATTTCAGAGCCATCTTTTCCTAGTTCTTCATAAGCAGATATAAATTCACCTATGGCTGGCTGACTTGTCTTTACATCTTCATCATTTTCAATATGATTAATAAATTCTTCTGATGTAATATCTACTTGGTCAACGTATGAAGCTCCTTCAATAGTTAAACTTAAAGGAATTACATGAATGTTGTTTGCTTCTAAGTATTCTTTAGATAAATCGGATGTTGAGTCTGTTACTATAATCTGTTTTGTCATGGTCGTTTTCCCCCTTATTTTTTACGAATTAAATGTAGAAAGGTATGTGGAATTGTATTTTTCTCATCTAGTTTACCTTCAACTGAAGAGGCAACTTCCCAGTCTTCAAATGTATAAGGTGGAAAGAACGTATCACCACGGAATTTACCTTCAATAACAGTAATATACATGTCGTCCACTTTATCAATCATTTCTTCAAATAATGTTTGCCCTCCAAATATGAAAACATGGCCCGGTAGTTGGTAAATATCTTCAATAGAGTGAATTACATCAACGCCCTCTACGTTGAAACTTGTATCTGAAGTAAGTACAACATTTCGACGATTCGGTAGTGGTTTACCAATCGATTCAAATGTCTTACGACCCATTACTAAAGTATGACCTGTTGATAATTTTTTAACATGCTTCAAATCATTTGGTAGGTGCCAAGGTAATTGATTTTCAAAACCAATTACTCGTTGCAAGTCATGTGCAACTAGAATGGATAAAGTCATAATTATCCTCCTTCTTCTATCATTTCATTTTTTATTACTAAGTTATCTTTAATTTAACACAATTTTTATCATAAAGTGTGATAGAAATAATGATTTTGCATAATTTATGAAAACGTTTAACACAAAAAAGTACTTTTTTGCACTTGAAAATACTATGATGTCATTTTGATGTCTATATGGTTAGCTAACTATGCAATGACTACACTGCTATTGGAGCTTTTATTGCTGGATGTGATTCATAGTCAACAATTTCCAAATCTTCATAATTTATGTCGAAAATAGACTTGTCACTGTTAATTTTTAATGTTGGAGGATTGAAGCTTTCACGTGCTAATTGTGTTTGAATCGCATCAATATGATTTGAATAAATATGTGCATCTCCAAATGTATGCACAAATTCACCCACTTCAAGTCCACATTCTTTGGCAATAAGGTGTGTCAATAAAGCGTAGCTTGCGATATTAAATGGCACACCTAAAAAGATATCTGCGCTACGTTGGTATAACTGGCAACTTAACTTACCATCTTGGACATAAAACTGGAACATGGTATGACAAGGCGGAAGTGCCATTGTATCAATTTCTGTTGGATTCCATGCAGATACGATGTGTCGCCTTGAATCTGGATTATGCTTAATTTGTTCAATTACTGTTTTAAGTTGATCAAAATGATTACCATCTTTATCAACCCAATCTCGCCATTGTTTACCATAAACATTTCCTAAATCCCCGAATTGCTTCGCAAATGTATCATCTTCAAGAATACGTTGCTTAAATTGTTTCATTTGTTCTTTATATTGTTCGTTAAATTCAGGATCACTCAATGCACGATGCCCGAAATCTGTCATATCTGGACCTTTATACTCGTCTGATTTGATATAATTTTCAAAAGCCCATTCGTTCCATATATTATTATTATATTTTAATAAGTATTGGATGTTTGTATCTCCTTTAATGAACCATAATAATTCGGTTGCTACTAATTTAAAAGAAACTTTCTTTGTCGTTAATAGTGGAAATCCTTTAGATAAGTCAAAGCGAAGTTGATGACCAAATTTCGAAATCGTACCTGTATTTGTGCGATCATTTCGTGTATTTCCTATTTCTAAAACTTCTTCACAAAGACTGTGATATGCTGCATCAAATGAATTCAACATATGCGATAACACCTCATTTTCATTATTTATAGTATGTATATTTAGTTTGATATAACTTAACTTTATGTAGCATTTTGTTATCACTCATTTTAGGAATATGATATTAATATCATGAATTCCGTTACTTTATTTATAAAATGCTGATTAAGTACCTACCCCATCGTAACGTGATATATGTTTCCAATTGGTAATTGTTTACCCAAATCTATAACTTTAATGCTAAAAAATTTTAAAAAAGAGGTTAACACATGATTTGAATATTATGTTTGATGTCCTATTAAAACAGTTAAATTTCTAGAAAATATAGTTGGTAAAAACGGACTTTATTTAACAAATAGAATACAACTATATTCTCTATTTTCAATGACAGACACCATTTTTAATATTATAAAATGTGTTAACCTTTATATTTATTTATGTGTACTATTTACAATTTTCGTCAAATGCATCCTTTAAGTCCATTGCAATGTCATTAATATCTCTACCTTCGATAAATTCTCTAGGCATAAAATAAACTAAATCTTGACCTTTGAATAAAGCATACGAAGGACTAGATGGTGCTTGCTGAATGAATTCTCGCATTGTAGCAGTTGCTTCTTTATCTTGCCCAGCAAAAACTGTAACTGTATTTGTAGGTCTATGTTCATTTTGTGTTGCAACTGCTACTGCAGCTGGTCTTGCTAATCCAGCTGCACAGCCGCATGTAGAGTTAATAACTACAAAAGTAGTGTCATCAGCATTTACTTGGTTCATATACTCCGATACTGCTTCGCTCGTTTCTAAACTTGTAAAACCATTTTGAGTTAATTCGCCACGCATTTGTTGCGCAATTTCTTTCATATAAGCATCATATGCATTCATATTTAATTCCTCCAATTAAATTGTTCTGTTTGCCATTTGTTTCCATACTGAACCAAGTGCTTCATCTCCGTTTTCAATACGAGATATGGCCATTTCAATTTGTAATTTAACTTCAAACGCATTGTCATTAATATGGGCTTTTAGTGCGGGAAGCTGCTCTGCATTACCTTCATCAAAGATAAACATAGCAGCACGCCACCTAACGATTTTCTGTGGATCATCTAATAGTAGCACCATTTCTGGTAGTGCCTCTGGATACCCTAAATCGCTTATGCAATCCCCTGCTGTTCTTCTTACAGCAGGACTTTTATCACGAAGCCCCTTATATAAATACGGTAAAATTTCTTTACTTTCAATCATACCTAATAATACAATCGCTTGACGTCTAACCGGTACTTTTTCATCAGATAAAGCTAAATCAAGCAGCGGTATATCTTCAAAAGTCGGCTTTGGAAAATGGTTTAATATTCGTAATCGAGTCTTCCAATTATCAGTTGCATGATATTCATCCAAAGAGACATGTCGATAGAAATGATAATTATTAATTGCGTGATTTTCTTCTAAAGCATGTTTTACCAATACGGGTAACTGTGATTCTGGATAGGTAGCTAGCACTTCTTCTAGGACACCATCCATTACTTCTTCAATATTTCCATAGCGATTTCCTAAATCTAGCCATTTACGCATAAAAACAATATTGTCATGTGCTGTTTGCGCTTGAGTCATATGATCAACATATGTTTGTGGTAATTGTTCTCTTAATTCTTGGTCAGCAGAAGTTAGCTTAATTTGATACGGTATACCCTTAAAAGTTAATAATTCAGCTTTAATTTCACCAAAATGATTGTCAATTTGAGGTTCATTTACAGATTCTAAAACCTTATTCGCATCAGAAAAAGCAGCTTTAATATCAGGTAATATGACTTCCCAATCAGCTTTTGGTGCCTTATCAACAGCTAAGAAGTTCATGACATGAAAAATGGAAGTGATACCATCTATAGATAACAACTGATTTATAAATCTTGGTTGTGTTTCTTCTACTTTTTTATAAGTATTAGATAACTTGTCTTCTCTTGTATATGACAAAACAACTTTCATTGTATTTGGACTTGGTGTTGGCTCTATACGTAAAATTTCCATATACTTTATCCCCCCCGAATACTAGTTGATGAAAAATTTATTCGAATACAGCCTCTACTTTTGGCAATACTGTTTCCCAATTTGCGTCATTTTCTTTATCTACTGAAATAAAGTCCATAACATGGAAAATTGATTTAACGCCTTCAACCTTTAAGATGTCATTAATAAATGCTGGCTGTGAATCATCAACTTTAGTATACGTATCTGATGTCATACCTTCTCTGCTTTCACTAAGTGTAATCTTCATTGTGTTGTGGTTCGGTGTTTCTGATATAGATATAATTTTCATTTGACTTCCTCCTATTGAAGTTCATTTCCTAATTGTTTTATTTCTTTCCCTATTGAACACTCATTGATACAAAAATGATGCGCCTTCGTTTTCCCCTCTAATTTACGCAGACGAGTTTTGATTGGACATTGATTGCAATAAGTATTCATTAAATCATCTATTTTCGCGAGTGCATTTTGCTCTGAAAAAGTTAAAATACGCGACACTTCCTTTATTACTTCAAAATATTGCAACCTTGTAAATAAGTGTTACTGTTTTAAATTTGACATAAAAATATTATAACATTTTTGACCCTAAGATTTGAATGAAACCTTTTACAATTCTATACGTAAAATGTATTTATATTCAAATGCTATTGCATCGCAAACGATTTTTCAGTAAAATGAGTAAGTTATTTATTGAGCGGTTTCTAAACACCCGCATGATCAAAATTTAGGAGGACATTTTAATATGTATAATGAAATTTTAGGACTAGTTACGTTTATTGCAACGTTCGTACTTATGGTACTTATGTATCGCTTTTTTGGTAAACAAGGTTTAATTGCATGGGTTGCAATTGGCACAATCATTGCCAACATACAAGTGATTAAAACTGTAGAAATCTTTGGTATTTCAGCAACTTTAGGTAATGTCATGTTTGCTTCTATTTATTTAGCAACAGATATTTTAAATGATATTTATGGGCGTAGAGTTGCAAAAAGAGCAGTTTGGTTAGGCTTTTCATCAACATTAATTATGATTATTGTTATGCAATTGTCATTACATTTTATTCCTGCACCAGAAGATATGGCACAAAAAGCATTACACGCAATCTTTGATGTTGTGCCACGTATTGCTTTAGGCTCAATTGTCGCATATATTATTGGTCAACATATTGATGTATTTATCTTTTCACTAATTAAAAAAGTATTTAGTTCTGATAAAACGTTTTTCATCCGTGCATATGGTAGTACATTTTTAAGCTCAATAATTGATACAGCTTTATTTGTAGCTATCGCTTTTATCGGAAGTTTACCTGGTACAGTTGTATTTGAAATATTTATTACAACTTACGTATTAAAATTAGCTTCAACAGTTTTCAATGTACCATTTGGATATATTGCTAAATCATTTTATCGTAAAGGTAAGATTGATAAGTTAGATCAAGGCTATTAACGCACTTACCACACAAAAGAATAAGTTTTAAGGGAGTGGGACAGAAATGATATTTTCGCAAAATTTATTTCGTCGTCCCACCCCGGCTTGCATTGTCTGTAGAAATTGGGAATCCAATTTCTCTTTGTTGGGGCCCATCCCCAACTTGCACATTATTGTAAGCTGACTTTTCGTCAGCTTCTTTGTTGGGGCCCACACCCCAACTCGCATTGCCTGTAGAATTTCTTTTCGAAATTCTCTGTGTTGGGGCCCCTGACTAGAATTGAAAAAAGCTTGTTACAAGCGCATTTTTGTTCAGTCAACTACTGCCAATATAACATCGTAGAGCATAGAACATTGATTTATGTCCCAGCCTGAAGATGATTTTTTTGGAAGTATATTACAGTACTACGTATTAGAAAATCATCTTTGAATCAGCGAGTATTTTAAACACGTGTTACTTATTTAAGTGATGCGTGTTTTTTAATGGATTACCCAACATATTTTGTATTACAGTAATAGTAACTTTAACTAAGTATTGAATAGAAAGTAGGTTTATTATGGCGAAAATAAATTTTGATGCTGCGACGAAAGGAAATCCAGGCATAAGTACATGTGCCATTGTAATCAAAGAAGATGAGCAGCATTATACATATACACATGAGTTAGGCGAAATGGATAACCACACTGCAGAATGGGCTGCATGTATTTATGCACTAGAACATGCACGTGAATTAAATGTTCAAAACGCACTATTATATACAGACTCAAAGCTAATTGCAGATAGCATTGAAGCTGGTTATGTGAAAAACGCAAATTTCAAACCTTATTTTGATCAAATAGAAATATTTGAAAAAGATTTTGATTTATTATTTGTTAAATGGATACCGAGAGAACAAAACAAAGAAGCGAATCAACACGCTCAACAGGCATTGTATAAATTAATTAAAAAGAATAAATAAAAGGAGCACCGACTGATGTGATGTCAATCGGTGCTCCTCTATTTATCAAAGAAACAAATTATTTTTTATTTTTCTTAGCTTTCTTTTTCTTCTTTTTAGCTGCTACCTTTTTAGAAGTATTTTTTGATGCTGACTTTTTGTCTTTGGATTGGTTATCTTTTTGATTTTTCTTTTTAGCCAATAATAAAGGAACGTCCTCATCTTTAGATTCAATACTAGTTGTTGTTTCAACATCTTCCTCTTTATCTTTGCGTCGTTTTGCGAATAAGAGTGGTGAATGTTCGTTATCTTTCAACACTTTTTCATCTGTGTTTTCATTTGTAACTTCCACATCTTCTTCATCTTCTTTACGACGACGTTTTGGTAAGAAGAACGGCGTATGTTTAACTTTATCGAGTGACTCGCCATTATTTAGCGAATCTTTTTCTTCAACAGTAACATCTTCTTCATCTTCTTTTCTGCGACGTTTCGCAAATAAAAGTGGTAAATGTTTTGTATCGTCTAAAGTCTCTTTTATTGAATCTTTATTATTATCTCTTATTTCTAATTCTTCCTCTTCATCTTCTTTACGACGACGTTTGGCAATGAAGAACCAGAAACTAGCTAGTAAACCAGAGATACCCACCACACCAATAGCGTTTTTAATAACATTACCGAAATTATTACTAAAGTGACGCATATGAAGTGGATCAATGTCATCATCTTCATCAAGTTTCTTTTTATGTCCAATAGTCGAACTGTTAAATGGATGATTTGCAGTTCCATAACCAATTGTTAAATGGCTATTAGATTCATTTCCAGTACTTGACGATTGTTTAGCACGATCAGATGTTACAATTTGTACTGCTGAAATTCGAGCAATACCATTGTTCAATGCAGCCTCAACTTGCTGTAATGTATGCGCATTATTAATATCTCTAATTGTTTCAAGCACAATTTCGTTAATTTGATTCATTGCTGCTTGTTTTTCATCAGCTGTGCCAATTTCACTATTTCGAATACTATTTATTTTTTCATTTGAAAAGTCTTTAATTCTACTAATAGCTTCTTGCTTGCGTTTAGCTAGTTCTTTTGCTGTTGGATTAGCTGCTTTCATTTGAGCTTTAAATTGTTCCAATTGCTCAGTTATTTCATCGATGCTTTGCGCACGTTGAATCGCTTGAATTGCTTGTTCTTTTAATTGATTTAACTTAGCAATAGCTTCTTGCTTCTCTTTATCTGTTAGATCAGTACGAGCTTTGATTTCATCAATCATATGTTGAATTGCATCTTCAATCGATTTAATTGCATTTGATTTTGCTTGTTCAATCGTAAATTGTTCTGGATTAAATTGTTCAATATGCGCTTGTTCTTGTTGTTGAATTTCTTCAACTGAATGAACATCAGGTGCATTGTTAATATAATCAATTGCTTGTTGTTTAAGCTTATTAACTTCTGCAATTGCAGCTTCTTTTTGTTCCAGTGTTAATGTCACACTATTATTGATTTCATTAATCTTTTGTTGTGCCGCATTTTCGATTGATTCAATTGCCTGTTGTTTGACTACTGACAATTCTTTTTCTACAACTTTTACAGGAACATTAACAATCACTTTTGATCCATCAAGCAATGTAACTTCAACTTTTGCTGTTAAGCTATCAGAAATCGTTGCAGTTGATGGTGTATCGATAACTTCTGCTGAAAGCTGATCAATTAAGTTTATGTGTGCAAGAATATCTTGTTCTGTAATGATGTCATCACGATGTACAATGAGTTCACCATTAACTAGGATTTGCTCAGGTGTTGCTTCAAAAATTTCATTTACAGCAGGTTGTTCATCAACCTCCCATACATGTGTATTTCTAATGTCATCTAAACCTAAGTTTAATCCTCGATTTAATTGATCTATAGTTTGAGCATTCTCAACGTTTTGTAGTGCTCGTTTTTCAGCTTCGTCAATTTCTTTGAGCGCTTTTGCTTTTTGCTCAGGTGTTAAATCTGGATTTGAATTGATTTGATCACGCTTCGCATTAGCTAAGGCTTTTATTTCATTTTTCGCATCTTCTTTAGCTTTCACTAAATCTTTGATGTCTTGTAATGCTTGCGCAAGTTGTGCTTTAGCTTGTTCAATTTCTTCTTTAGTCAGCGCATTGTTAATGTCGTTATGACCTTGTTGAAGTATTTGATTAATACGATCTTTAAGTGCTTGTTTTTCCTTATCTGTTAGATTTGGATTTCGATCGATTTCGTCAATTAATGCTTGAACTTGCTTATCAACGTCTTTATTGGCATCAATTTTTGCTTTTGGTATTTCATTGGCATGCACTTGTTCAATCGCGTGGTTGCCTGCTGTTTGAACTTGAGATACAGCCTGATTACTTGTTGCTTTATTAATGTTGTTGATGATGCTGTTTGCCAATTCTTCTGCTTTATTTTTCGCAATAAGCTTGTCTTGATCCGTCGCATTTGAAGCTTCGATTTCTTTTAGCTTATTAGCTAAAGCTTGATTAATTGATTGAATTGCCTTGTCTTTAGCATCTTGTAGTCGTTGATCACCATTAAGATTATGGATTGCATCATTGACTGCTTGGATTGCGCCATTGATATCATTCACATTTGTGTTATCACTATTTAGCAATGTATTTGCTAGACGTTTGGCATCATCGAAGTTTGTTTTAGCATTATCGTCAGCGTTTTGGTAATTGACAGTTTGCTCTGCATTTGGAATTTCATTGTCAACTAAATGTTTCAATGTTTCCATTGCATCATTTAAGTCAATTTGATTATTAACAATATCTGTTACATCTGATACAGTATCGGCATTGTTAATTGCTTTATGTGCAAGATCTTGTTGCTGTTGATTTAATCCATTTAACGAATTAACAAACGCATTTGCTTTATCTTTGGCATTTGCAAGGTTTTGGTCTCCATTTAATGCATTTTGAGCATCGATAATATTTTGTTTCAATTGCTCTGCTTCAGCTTTTGCAATTGCATTACCTTGCACTTTATCTAACTCATGTGCTGCATTCGCAATTGCATTATCATAATTTGCTTTCAAATTGTCATCTGCATTGATGTAATTTGTGCTGCTGATAACACCAAGGTGCTGTTCGTCAATATATTGTTGTACTGCACCCATTGCATTATCTAATTTAGTTGCTCTATTAATTGCTCGAGATGCTTTATTTAGCGTTTCAGCATTATTAATTTGTTGGATTGCTAATTGTCTTTGAGCATTGTTTAGATGTGTTAATTGATCCAAACTTTGTAATGCTTCAGATTTACGATTATTAAGTCTTTCTTCACCATTTAATGCTTTCTTAGCTGCAGTGACTGCATCATTTAATTTGATAACTTGTTCTGCAGTTAAGTTTTGACCAGTCGATTTATCAAGTGCTTGTTTCGCTTTATCAACCGCTTCATCATATACTTGTTTGACTTGTGTATCTGCATTGACATAGTTCGTGCTACCTTTCGTGCGTCCTTCATTGCCAGTGATTTCTTGTGACAATTGATCCATTGCACGATTAAGTGCCTTAGCCTCATCTACAATTTGTTGGATTTGATTTAAATCGTTTGATTGATCGATGCGACCTTTAAATCCATCTTGTTGAGCATTGTTTAATGCATTCAATTGGTCGATGTCATGTTTACCATTTGTTTTAGCAAGTGCTACACGTTCATCACCATTTAATGCTTGTTTTGCATTTAAAATATTTTGAAGTGCTTGATCCACTTGTTGCTTATTCGCATTTTGTTTCAATACATTTTCAGCATCAGCAATAGCTTGTTTATAAGCCTTTTGCTTATCTGAATCTGCTTGTGTGTAATCTATAGTTTGCTCAACGTTAGCATGTTCATTAACTGCTTGTTGTAATTGATCCATTGATTGGTTCAATTGCGTTGCTTGATCTACTAATTCAGCGATTGGTTGAAGTTTCGTCGCTTGATCAATATTTTGTTTAGCAGTTGCAATTTGATCAGCATTTAAATGTGTTAATTGGTCAATAGTTTGTTTCGCTTGTGTTTTAGCTTCAGCGACTCTCTCATTACCATTTAACTCATTCACTTTTTCTTGAAGCTTAGTTAATGCTTGTTCTACAGCGTCTTTATTCGCATTTGAACCATTAGTTGGATCTGTAATGCTTTGTGCAGCTTGTAACGCTTGATCTACTGCTTCTTTTTTATCAGTTGACGCTTCAGTGTAATTTGGTTGAGCCTTATCTGTATTCACTTGATCAACTTTATTTTTCAATGTTTCCATCGCGTGATCAAGTTCAGTAGCAGTTTGAACATGTTGTGCAACCTCTGTTCTTGTAGGCGCTGCATTTATAGCATCAGTTAATGCTTGTTGTTGTGCATGATTTAAGTTTGGCAATGCATTAACAGTCGTTACTGCTTGTTGTTGATCACGAGCAAGTTTTTGATCACCATGTAGGTTATCTTTTGCAGTTGTTACTGCTTGTGTCAATTGTTCTACTTGTGATTTGTCGAGTGTTGGATTACCTGTTTGGTTAATTAAATCTTTTGCATTTTGAACTGCTGCTTGGTAAGCATCTTTTTGCGGTTTATCTTCATTAATAAACTTGCTACCAGATTCTGTTTGTTGTTGATCTTGAATACTATTTCGTAATGCTTGCATTGCTTGATCAAGCGCTTTTGCTTCAGCTAATTTTTGCGCTACTTCATCACGAGTTGCTGCGTTGTTTATTTGGCTTTCAAGTGCTTGACGTTGCGGATTATTCAAACCATTTAATTGATTTAAATCAGTAACCGCATGTTGTTTATCGTCTGCAAGTTTTTGATCACCGTGTAGGTTATCTTTAGCTTGGTTAACAGCTTGTGTCAATTGTTCAACTTGTGCTTTATCAAGCGTTGGATTGTTAGTTTGATTAATTAAATCTTTTGCATTTTGAACTGCTGCTTGGTAAGCATCTTTTTGTGGTTTATCTTCATTGATAAACTTGCTAGCCGCTTCCGTTTGCTGTTGATCTTGAATGCTATTACGTAAAGCTTCCATTGCTTGGTTAAGTGCTTGTGCTTCAGTTAATTTTTGTGCTACTTCGCCACGAGTTGCTGCATTATTGATTTGATTTTCAAGTGCTTGACGTTGTGGTGTATTCAAGTTAGACAAGTTATTTAACGTTTCTGTTGCACGTTGCTTATCTTGAGCAAGTTTTTGATCACCATGTAAATTGTTTTTAGCATCAGTCACTGCCTGTGTCGCTTGATCAATGATTGATTTAGCTAATGTAGGATCAGTTGTTTTGTTAATCAAATCTTTCGCGTGTTGTACTGCTTGCGTATAAGCATCTTTTTGCGCTTGATCCTCGTTAATAAATTTACTACTTGCTTCAGTTTGTGGTTGATCCTTAATACTTTCTTTTAATGCTTTCATCGCTTCATTTAATGCTTGCGCTTGTGCAATGATTTCAGCCACTTTATCACGAGTTGTTGCATTATTAATTTGATTTTCTAGCGCTTGTTGTTGAGCTGGTGTTAATTGATCTAAATGATTTAGAGAATTTCCAGCAGTTTGCTTATCTTGAGCTAATCGTTCAACACCATCTAATGCATTTTTAGATGATGTTACTGCTTGAGTCGCACTTGATACATTACCTTTATTGATAGTTGGATTATTTAATCCTGCAATGATAGACTCAGCATTTTGAACTGCTTCATCATAGGCTTGTTTTTTATTCGGTTCTGCATTGACATATGCACTGCTCACACGAGTTGCATCTTTGTCAGCAATACTTTGTTGTAATGCATCCATAAGTTGATCTAATGCTTGTGCTTCAGTCAAATCTTGCTTAACTGCTGTTCTAGTTGTTTCGCTATCAATTAACGTATCTTCCATATGTTTTTGTACATTGTTTAGATGTGCTAATTGGCTAACCGTTTGTTTAGCATGATCTTTATCATTTTGTAATTTCACATCACCATGTAATGCTGCTTTCGTTGTATTCACAGTTGCCGCTACTTGATTAATCGCATTATTATCTAATGTTGCAGTTTGTTCATTGATAATATTATTTGCGGCTTGAACAGCTTGATCATAGTTTTGTTGCTCTGGTTGATCTTCGTTGATATATTTGCTATTTGCTTTAGTTGCTGCGTTATCTTGAATGCTCTGTCTTAATCCATGCATTGCTTGGTTAAGCGTATTCGCATTTTGTTCAATTTGATGAACTGCAGTTACTAAAGTTGCAGCTGTAACTTGGTCTTTTAATGCTGTTTTTTGAGGATCATTTAAGCTTGTTAAAGCATCAATTGCTTGCGTCGCATTTGTTTTAGCAACTTGTAAATTATGATCTCCATTTAACGCTTGAAGTGTTGTTTGAACTTTAGTAATAGCTTGTTCTACTTCTGTTTGGTTCGCATTTTGACCAGTTTGTTTGTTAATCATTGCTGCTGCTTCATTTACCGCTGTATTATAAGCAGTTTGTTTATCAGTATCAGCATTGATGAAGTTACCACGTTGTTCAACGGCTTGTTGATCTGCAATCGCATTAATTAAGTTACCCATCGCAGTATTTAAAGATTCTGCTGTTTGTTTGTGACCATTAACTGCAGCAATATCAGATGATTGCGTAATTTGTGATTGTAACTGTTGCTTTTGCGCATTATTTAAATGATCTAATTGATCAAGTCTATTGTTAGCTTGTTGCTTAGCTGCTACAAGGTTTTCATCACCATCTAATGCAACTTTCGTGTTATTCACTTGAGTTGTTGCACGATTAACATCATCTGGATTCATCGTAGGCGATGTAGTTTGATTAATGATATTATTAGCAGCTGTTACAGCTTGGTTATAGTCATTTTGTCTTTGCGCAGTTGCATCATGATAATCTTCAGATGCTAATGTCGTTTGATTATCCGCAACACTATTTCTTAATAATTCCATCGCATGATCTAACGTTTGTGCTTTTTGATTAATCGTAGTGACATCTGTAACAAGTGGCGCTTGTGTAATTTGACTTTCAAATGATTGTTTTTGTGCATCATTTATGTGTGTTAAGTTCGCCAATTGTTGTTTTGCTTGTTGTTTTGCATTTGCCAAATTGTCATTACCATTTAATGCTTGTTTCGCTGCGTTCACTTCATTAGTGATGCTTTCAACTTGTGCTTGTACTTCATTAGTACCACTTTGTTTATTCAATAATGCTTCAGCTTTTGCTACTGCCTGTTTATACGCATTTTGTTTGTCAGGATCTGCATTTAAGTAATTACCGTCCGCTAATGTTTGAGCTTTATCATTAATAGCTTGTGATAATTGATCCATTGCATGATCTAGGCTCGTTGCTGTTTGTTTAACTTGGTTCACTGTAGCAATTTCAGGCGATTGATCGATTTGACCTTTTAATGCTTGTTTTTGAGCATCGTTTAAATGCGTCATTCCACTTACGGCATCTTTAGCATTTTGCTTTTCAGTTGCCAATTTAGCTTCACCGTTTAAGCCATTTTTAGCATCAGTCACTTGAGTTAATGCACGTGTTATTTCATCTGGGTTAAGCGTTGGATTTGTCGTTTGATTGATAATACCTTCCGCTTGAGACACTGCATTTGTATATGCTGTTTGCTTATCGGCATCAGCATCATGATAGTTCTCACTTGCTTTGACAGTATCTTTGTTTGCAATACCTTGTTTCAAGTTACCCATTGCTGTATTCACATTTTGTGCATTTTGTTTAGTTTGTTCAACTGTAGCTAACGCTTGTGCTTGATTGATTTGGTTTCTTAATGCATCACGTTGTGGTTGATTTAAGTCGCGTAACGTATCAAGATTTGCTAAAGCTTCTTGTTTCGCTTGTGCTAATTTTTCATCACCGTTTAATGCATCTTTCGCTTGATTCATAGTTGTCACTGCTTGTGTTACTGTATCAGGCGTCAATACAGGTGTTGGTATGCCATTTGCGATTTGTTGCGCTTGGTTAGCCGCATTGTTATATGCTTGTTGTTTGTCTTGATCCGCTTGTGTAAAGTCAACTGACTGTGGTACTTGACTGTTCGCTTGAATTTGTTGTTTCAATGTACCCATTGCATTATTTAACGCATCAGCATTTTGCTTAATAGCATTAACACCTGTAACAAGTTCTGCATGCGACACTTGGTCTTTTAATGCTGTTTTTTGTGGTTGATTTAAGTTTGATAACTGATCAATGGCTGTATTTGCATTGTCTTTAGCAACTTGTAAGTTATGGTTACCGTTTAAATCACCCTTAGCTTGATTCACTTGTTGTAACGCTTGAGCCACTTGTTGTGGATCCACGTTTGCATTTGGTGTACCACTAATGATTTGTTCAGCATGTGCTACCGCATTGTTATATGCATTTTGCTTATCAGTATCAGCATTGACAAAGTTACCATTTGCTTTAGTTTGGTCTTTATCTGCAATACCTTGTTTCAATTGTGTCATTGCTTGATTTAAATCTTGTGCTGTTTGCTTAATCGTGTTTACATTTGCAACAGTTTGCGCAGCATCGACTTGTTGTTTTAATGCATCTTTTTGCGCTTGATTTAAATCATTTGCATTTGTAATCACTTGTTTCGCTGCATCTTTTGCACGTTGTACATTGTCATTACCATTCAATGCTTGTTTCGCTTCGTTCACACGTTGCATCGCTTGTTCCACTTCAGTTTGACTTGCATTGCTGCCATTTGCTTTAGATAAAATACCTTCTGCATGTGAAACCGCATTAGTATAAGCATCTTTCTTAGCTTGATCTGCATCAGTAAAGTTAATGCTATTTAATGTCTCAGTTTTATCTTGTAATGCATTGTTTAAGTTAGTCATAGCATTATTCAGATTTTGAGCATTTTGCTTAACATTATTAACTGTTGCAATATCTGGTGCTTGTTCAACTTGAGTTGTTAGCGCTTGTTTTTGAGCATCATTTAAATGATCTAATGTACCAAGATTTGTCTTAGCAGCTTGTTTGGCATCAGCTAATTTTTGATTACCGTTAAGTGCTTGATTTGTATCTTTCACTTTAGTTAATGCTTGTTGAATTGTATTTGGATCCATTGTTGGATTTGTTGTTTGTTTCAACAATTCTTCTGCTTTTGTTACTGCATTATCATATGCTGTTTGCTTGTCAGGATCAGCATCATGATAGTTTTCGCTACCTTTAATTTGTGCTTTATCCGCAATGCCTTGTTTCAATTGTGTCATCGCATCATTAAGCGTTGTCGCCGCTTGTTGAATAGCATTGACGTTTGGTACAAGTGTTGCTTGCGTGATTTGTTTGCTGTATTCATCACGTTGCGCTTGGTTTAAGTTTGGCAATTGATCAATAGCATGTTGAACATTTTGTTTCGCCGTTGCTAAGTTTGTATTACCATTTAAATCATTTTTAGCTTGCGTAACTTTATTTAACGCTGCAGTAATTTCGCTAGGTGTAACGACAACATCAGGCGTAGCACTAATTAATGCTTCAGCTTTCGCTACTGCTTGATTATATGCATTTTGCTTATCAGGATCTGCATTGACAAAGTTACCATCAGCTTTTGTTTGTTCTTTATCTGCAATGCCTTGTTTTAATTGTGTCATAGCATTGTTTAACTCTTGTGCTGTTTGTTTAACATTGTTTACACCAGCTACAGTAGTTGCATTTTGAACTTGTTGTTTTAATGCATCTTTCTGTGCTTGATTAAGGTCATTAGAGCTATTAATTAATGCTGTTGCTTCGTCTTTTGCATGTTGAACGTTGGCATTACCATTTAATGCTTGTTTTGCTGCATTTACTTGTTGGATTGCTTGTTCAACTTCAGTTTGTGTTGCATTGCCACCATTAGCTTTTGAAATAATGTTTTCAGCATTTGTAACAGCTGTGTTATATGCTTGTTGTTTTGCTTGATCTGCATCAGTGAAGTTAACTGTTGCTTTCGTAGCATCTTTATCGGCTATCGCTTGTTTCAAGTTACCCATCGCAGTATTTAAGTTTTGCGCATTTTGCTTAATTTGATTTGCTTCATCAACAGTATGCGCACCATTAATTTGATCAGTAACAGCTTGTTTCTGCGCATTATTTAAGTTGTCTAATGAACCTAAAGATTGCGTTGCTTGTTGCTTCGCTGCCTCTAAGTTTTCATTACCATTTAATGCATTTTTAGTTGTGCTTACTTGTCCAGCAGCTTGATTGATAACAGTCGGATCTAAAGTTGGACTTGTAGTTTGATCAATAATACCTTGTGCAGTTGTGACAGCATTATTGTACGCATCCTTTTTATTCGGACTTGCATCAGTATAATTTTGGTTTTGTTTTGTTGTCGCATTATCTGCAATACTTTGACGTAATTTGTCCATTGCTGCATCAACATTGTTTGCCTTTTGTTCATTACCTTGTGCTTCTGCAACAGTAGTCGATTGTTGTACCAATTGTTTTAATGCCTCTTTTTGTGCATTTGTTAAATGGCTTAAACCGTCAATTGCTGTATTTGCGTGTTGTTTAGCTTTTTCAAGGTTTTGAGTACCATTAAGCGCTGCTTTCGTTGTATTCACTTGATTCATAGCTGCTTCAACTTGATCTTTAGGCACGTTTGTACCTGTAGATTTATTTAAAATATTTTCAGCATTACGAACCGCTTCATTGTATGCATTTTTCTTCTCTGGATCTGCATCTGCAAAGTTTTGACTGCCAAGTGTAGTGTCTTTATCATTCAAGCTATTTTTCAAGTTACCCATCGCTGTATTCAGTTCCTGAGCTGTTTGAATGGCTTGCGTTACTTCAGCTACAGTGTGCGCTTGATTGATGTTTCCAGTAACAGCACCTTTTTGTGCATTGTTTAAGTTATCTAATGTAGATAATGTTTGGTTTGCATTGTTTTTAGCATCTGTTACTTTTCTATCACCATTCAACGCTTGTTTAGTAGTTGTTACAGTTGAAAGTGCTGCTTCAACTTGTGATTGGTTCGCATTTGTACCATTTGCTTGATTAATAATATTTTCAGCAGCAGTTACCGCATTGTTGTATGCTGTTTGTTTTTCTGGATCTGCATCTGTAAAGTTAACACTTTGTTTCACTTGATCTTTGTCTTGGATTCCGTTGATTAAACGTTCCATTGCTTGATCTAATTGTTCAGCTTTAGTTTTCACTTGATTTACTGTGCTAATATTTGGTGCATTTGTCACTTGCGTATTTAAATCTTGCTTTTGAGCATTATTTAAATGACTTAATTGGTTGATGTTAGCAGTCGTTTCTTGCTTTTTATTCGCTAAGTTTTGTACACCATTAAGCGCAGTTTTGTTAGTGTTCACTTGATTAGCTGCTTGTGTTACTGCAGATGGATCAAGTGTCGGCTGACTCGTTGCATTAATGATATTTTCAGCACTTGTAACTGCTGTGTTGTATGCATTTTGTTTATCCGTATCTGCATCAACATATGGTTGACTTGCTTTAACTTCATCTTTATTCGCAATACTATTTCGAAGTTGATTCATTGCATTATCAAGATTTGTCGCGTTGTCTTTCACACTTTGGACGCCAGTTACTTGTGTCGCGCTATCAATTTGACCAGTAATACTTTGTTTTTGTGCATCAGATAAATGTGTCATTTGACGTAATGTATCTTTAGCTTGTTGCTTCGCAGTTGCTAAGTTTGTATCACCGTTTAAACCTGTTTCAGCATTATTAACACGTTGTGTTACTGCTGTAACATCTGCTGCATTTGTAATCACATTAGGTGAACCATTTACAATGTTTTTCGCAGCATTATATGCATCAGTATAAGCACCTTGCTTATCAGGACTCGCGTTAGTGTAATTACCACCAGCAACAATTGTGTCATGATCAGCAATTGCTTGTTTTAATTGATCCATCGCATTATTAAGTGATGTAGCACTATTTTTCAGATCAGTTACACCTGATACACGTTGCGCAGCGTTCACTTGTTGTTTTAATGCTGTTTTTTGTGGCGTATTCAAATGTGTCAAGTTATCGATAGCTTGTGTAGCTTCAGTTTTAGCGCGTCGTAAGTTTGCGTCACCGTTCAAAGCATTTTCAGTAGACGTTACACTTTGAATTGCTTGTTCAACAGCTTGCTTATCTTTATTCGCACCATGATCTTTATTTAAGTAAGATTCAGCTTGTATGATGGCATTATCAAATGCTGTTTTCTTAGTTGGATCTGCGTCGATGTAGTTTTCGCTCGCTTTAGTTTGATCTTTATTTGCGATTGCTGTCTCTAATCGTTGCATTGCACCATCTAAGTCTTGTGCTTTCGTTTTAACACTATTTACACCGTTGACTGTTGTTGCACCTTCGATTTGTGATGTTAAATCTTGTTTTTGTGCATTATTTAAGTGTGTTAATGTACCTAAGTTTGCTTTCGCATCTGATTTTGCTTGTCTTACATTTGCATCACCGTTTAAAGCATTCTTAGCAGTCGTTACTTGATTTAATGCAGCTTCAACTTGTGCTTTTGTCATATTTTGACCGTTTGCTTTATCTAAAATACCTTGAGCATTCGTAACAGCATTTGTGTAAGCATCTTTCTTACCTTGGTCAGCATCTGTAAAGTTCACTTGTTGTTTAACAGTGTTTTGGTCATTAATACCATTTTGAAGTTGACCCATTGCTGTATTTAATTCATTAGCAGTATTTTGTGCAGCAGTTACACCTGCTACTGTCGTTGCATTGTCAATTTGACTAGTTGCTGCAGTTGATTGCGCATTATTCAAGTTACTATATGAAGCTAATGCACGTTTCGCTGACTCTTTTGCTTGAGCAACTTTATTATCACCATTCAAGTCATTTTTAGCTTGATTCAATTGGTTTAGTGCTGCTTGAACTTGTGTTTCATTCGCGTTGCTGCCATTAGCATTAGTAATTGCTTCTGCTTGTGTAACCGCAGTATCATACGCTTGTTGTTTTGGTTGATCCGCATCTTTGTAATTGACACTACGTTTCGTATTATCCTTTTCAGCAAGTGCATGTTTCAAATTACCCATCGCTGTGTTTAACGATGTTGCTTTATTTTTAGCCGCTGTGACAGCTGCAAGATTTGGTGCTTGATCCACTTCAGCATTTGCCGCAGTTCGTTGTGCATTGTTCAAGTCTGTCAAACGACCGATATCTGATTTCGCAGTTTGTTTTGCTGCTGCTAATTTTTCATCACCGTTCAATGCAGACTTCGCACTGTTCACTTGGCTCGCTTTTTGGTTAATTGTATCAGGATTCATTTCAGGGTTATTCGTTGCACTAATAATACCTTCAGCATTAGTTACCGCATCATTGTATGCATTTTGTAAATCTGCATTCGCGTCTTGATAATCTTCGCTTGATTTAGTCGCATCTTTAGAAGCAATACTTTGTCTTAATTGATTCATTGCTTGATCTAAAGTACCGGCATTAGCTTGAATACCTTGAACACCTGCAACAGTCGTACCACTTTCGATTTGCGATGTTAAGTTTGCTTTTTGAGCATCAGTTAAGTGTGACATTGTCGCTACTTGTTGTTTAGCTGTGTTCTTCGCTTCATTTAAGCGCGCATCACCATTTAATGCAGTTTTAGCAGTATTCACACGTTGTAATGCTTGTTCAACGGCTGCTTTATTTTCATTTGTGCCAGCTGTTTTATCTAATAACGTTTTAGCTGCCGTTACAGCATCATTGTATGCTGTTTGTTTTTCTCTATCTGCATCAGTATATTTCTGAGCTGCTTTTGTAGCTGCTTCATCGTTAATACCACGTTGTAAGTTGCTCATTGCAGTATTTAATTCAGATGCTGTTGTAGACACTTGATTTACACCTGCAACTGTTGTCGCACCTTCAATTTGCGTTTTCAATGCTTCTTTTTGTGCATTGTTAATTGATGTTAGGTTATTCAATGCATTTTTCGCAGTTGTCTTAGCATTCGCAACATTTTGATTACCATTCAATTCGTTTTTAGCACGTTGTACATTTTCTAATGCAGTTTCGACACCGTCTTTTGCAGTATTTGGACCTTGTGCTTTATTTAAAATTTGTTCAGCTTGTGTCACTGCATTTGTATATGCATTACGTTTCGCTTCATCTGCATCAGTGAAGTTAACACCTTGCTTAATCGTATTCTGATCTTGAATACCATTTTTCAAGTTCGTCATAGCTGTATTTAATGCATCCGCATTATTTTGTGCTTGTGTTACTTCATTAACATGCGTTGCACCCTCGATTTGACGTTTCGCCGCTTCTTTTTGAGCATTAGTTAAGTCACTTAAGCCATTCAAATGTTGCTTCGCATTTGTTTGCGCAGTTCTTAAGTTTTCTTGACCGTTTAACGCTTGTTGTTTAGCTGTCACTTGGTCTTTCGCTTGATTAATTTCTTGCGCATTCATTGATGGACTAGTTGTTTGACCAATGATTGCTTTTGCTGCAGTGACTGCACTATCGTATTCACTACGATTATTAGGACTTGCATCTGTGTAGTTTTGATCTGCTTTAATCGTTGCTTCATTCGCAATGCTATCTCGTAGACCTTTCATTGCAGTGTTTAATGTTTGTGCATTATCACGAACAGTTTGAACATTTGGCAACGTCGTCGCTTGACCCACTTGTTCTTTAAGTTTTGCTTTTTGCGGACCATTTAAAGAAGTTAAACCATCAATTGCTGTGTTAGCATTTTGTTTCGCTACTTCTAAATTATGATTACCGTTTAACTGCGTCTTAGCATTCGTTACTTGCGTTGCTGCATTTGTAACATCTGATGGTGTTAACGTTGGTGTTGGTGTACCACTAACGATATTTTCGGCAGCTGTCACTTTTTCATCATATGCTTGACGTTTATTCGCATCAGCATTGACATAGTTACCACTAGCTTTTGTCTCAGCTTTATCAGCAATGGCACGTTTTAAAGCTGTCATCGCAGTATTTAATTCAGTCGCAGTATGTTCAACACCATTTGCTGCAGATACACGTCCTGCACTTGTTACTTGTGCTTTTAATGCTTCTTTTTGTTTTGTATTTAAGTCCGAAGCATTTGTAATCGCTGTGTTAGCAGCCTGTTTCGCACGTTCTAAGTTTTGAATACCGTTTAATGCAGTATTTGCTTGTGTAACAGCTTGCATTGCTCTTTCAACATCTGCTTTAGGTGTATTACCGCCAGCTGTTTTATTTAAAATTGTAGCTGCTGCATTTACTGCTTGAGAATAAGCAGTTCGTTTAGCATCATCAGCATCTTGATAATTTTGACTTTGTAACGTCGTGTCTTTATCACGAATTGATGTTTCTAATTGACCCATAGCACCATCTAATTGTTGCGCTTTGGCTTTAACTGTATTAACACCTTCAACATTTGTTGCTTGTGTAATTTCATTATCTAACGCTGTACGTTGTGCATTATTAATGTGTGTTAATGTACCTAACGTTTGTTTCGCAGCGGCTTTAGCTTCATTTAATTTCGCATCACCGTTCAACGCCGTCTTCGTACTGTTCACATTTTGTAATGCTTGTTCAACTGCTGCTTTGTCTACATTTTGACCACTAGCTTTTGTTAAAATTGCTTTCGCTGCATTTACAGCTTGATCATAAGCTGATTTCTTATTTGGCTCTGCATCTAGGTATTTCTGAGTTTGTTTAGTTTGTGCCTCATCATTGATACCGTTTTGTAAACTATGCATTGCGTTATTTAATTCTGTTGCTTTGGCAGTTTCTTGATTTACACCAGCTACTGTTGTTGCACCATCAATGCTACGCGTTAACGCATCTTTTTGTGCATTGTTAATTGATGTTAAGTTATTTAAGTTGTTTTTCGCAGTTGTCTTAGCTTGAGCTAAGTTTTGCGCACCATTTAATGCATGTTCTTTAGTTGTCACTTGTGATGTTGCTTGCGTAATAGTATTTGGTTCCATCGTTGGGTTCGATGTTTGATTAATGATTGCTTTTGCTGCAGTAACTGCGCTGTCGTACTCGTTACGATTAGTTGGACTTGCGTCAGTGTAGTTTTGACCTGCTTTAATTGTTGCTTCATTCGCAATACTATCTCTTAAGCCTTTCATCGCTGTATTCAACGTTTGAGAACTATTTTTAACAGTTTGAACACCTTCTAATGTAGTTGCACTTTGAACTTGTTCTTTTAATTTTGCTTTTTGTGCATTATTCAATTGTGCTAAGCCATCAATTGTATTATTAGCATTTTCTTTAGCAACACGTAAGTTGTTATCGCCATTTAATGCTGTTTTAGCCGCATTGACTTGTGAAGTCGCACTATTTACATCATTGACTGTTAATGTCGCATTCGGTGTACCATTAATGATATTTTCAGCGTTAGTCACTTTTGAATCATACGCTTGACGTTTTTCTTGATCAGCATTGACATAATTACCGCTTGCTTTTGTTCTTTCTTTATCAGCAATAGCTGCTTTAAGTGCTGTCATCGCACCGTTCAATTCAGTAGCTATATGTTGAACGTTATTTGCATCAGATACACGTTGTGCATTGTTAACTTGTGTTTTTAATGCATCTTTTTGTTTTTGGTTTAAGTCATGTGCGTTGTTAATTGTGTTCGTCGCATTTGTTTTAGCTTGAGCTAAGTTTTGTACACC
The DNA here is from genome assembly GCF_017151935.1 of Staphylococcus sp. EG-SA-14. Classification (NCBI taxonomy): domain Bacteria; kingdom Bacillati; phylum Bacillota; class Bacilli; order Caryophanales; family Staphylococcaceae; genus Staphylococcus; species Staphylococcus sp. EG-SA-14. The sequence continues at coordinate 71,941 of NZ_JACVZM010000007.1, forward strand.
ATTTAACGCTGCTTTTGTTGTATTGACTTGATTTGCCATGCCATTAATCGCATTAGCATCCATATTTGGATTGTTCGTTGCATTAATAACACCATTTGCATTATTTACAGCAGTATTGTAATTATTTTTGTTGCTATCAGATGCATCAAGATAATTTTGACTTGTTTTCGTCGTATTATCATTTTGGATACTTGTACGTAATGCACCCATGGCAGTATTTAATGTATTACCTTTATCTTTAACACCATTTACACCAGCTACATTTTGCGCTTGTTCAACTTGATGCTTCAAGTTGTCTTTTTGTAATTGTGTTAAGTTAGGTAAACCATTAATCGTATTTGTTGCTGAAGTTTTCGCATTTCTTAAGTTTTCAGCACCATTTAAAGCCGCTTTCGCTCTTGTAACTGCATTTAATGCATTATCAACGTCTGCTTTAGATGTGTTACCACCAGTTTGTTTATTTAAAATGCCTTCAGCCGCTGTGACAGCTTGCGTATATGCATTTCGTTTTGATTCATCCGCATCAAGATAATTTTGATTTCTTAATGTCGCATCTTTATCATTGATTGAACCTTGTAAGCTATTCATTGCGCCGTCTAATGTATTGGCATTTGTTTTTACAGTATTAACGCCATCAACAGTCGTCGCTTGATTGATTTGGCCTTCTAAGTCAGTACGTTGTGCATTCGTAATATGGTTTAAAGTGCCTAAGTTTTGTTTAGCTGCCGCTTTCGCTTCTGCCAGTTTTGCATCACCATTCAATGCATCTTTCGTACTTGTTACTTGTTGTAATGCACGGTCAACTGCTGCTTTATCTGAATTTGAACCTGTTTGTTTATTTAAAATTGCTTTCGCAGCAGCTACAGCTTGATCATAAGCAGTTTTCTTACTTTGTTCAGCGTCACGATATTTTTGAGTTTGTTTTGTTGCATTTTCATCATCAATACCATGTTGTAATTGACCCATAGCTGTATTAAGTTCATTTGCAGTTTGTTGGATACTTGTTACATTTGCAACACGTTGCGCACTTGTCACTTGTGCTTTCAACGCATCTTTTTGCGCTTTATTTAAGTTAGTAGCACCATCGATGGCATTTGTTGCTGTTTGTTTCGCTTGCGTTAAATTATGTGTACCATCTAATGCATTTTTCGTTGATGTCACTTGTGTAGCGATTTGGTTAATTGCATTAGCATCCATATTTGGATTGCTTGTTGCATTAATGACACCATTAGCACTATCAACAGCATTGTTATAGTTTGTTTTGTTACTTCCTGTAGCATCAAGATAGTTTTGGCCATTTTTCGTAGCTGTGTTATCTTGAATGCTATTTCTTAACGTACCCATAGCACCATTTAATGTGTTGGCACTTGATTTAACAGTATCTACACCTGCAACATTTTGTGCTTGTTGCACTTGTTGTTTCAATTTATCTTTTTGAGCAGTTGTTAAATGTTGAAGTCCGTTTATAGTAGTGTTTGCATTTGATTTAGCTTGCTCTAAATTATGGTTACCATTTAGGGCACCTTTCGCATTAGCAACTTGTGACAACGCGTTTTCAACGGCAGTTTTGTCTAAATTTGATCCACTATTTTTATTTAAAATATTTTCTGCGTTCGTAACGGCTTGAGTATAAGCAGTTTTCTTATCTGAATCAGCATCATGATAGTTTTCACTTGCTAGTGTATTTGTTTTATCATTAATACCATTTTGCAAGTTAGCCATCGCTGTATTCAATTGTGTACCTGTATTAGATACAGCTTCAACACCAGCTACAGTTGTTGCTTGATCAATTTTAGTTGTTAAGTCACGTTTTTGTGCATTATTAATTGACGTTAAGTTATTTAATGCATTTTTAGCTGCATTCTTCGCATTTGTAACGTTTTGATCACCATTCAATGCATTTTTAGCACTTGAAACATTTTGAATAGCCGCTTCAACATCTTGTTTAGACGTATTTGCACCTTGCGTTTTATTCAGAATTGCTTCAGCTCTGCTTACCGCATTTGTATACGCATCACGTTTAGCTTTATCTGCATCAGTAAATTTAACACTTTGTTTAACTGTGTTTTGATCATGGATAGCTTGTTCCAAGTTACCCATTTGCGTATTCAACTCAGTTGCTGCATTTTTAGCAGCTGTTACCTCACTCACATGACCTGCACGATCAATTTGTGTTGAGATTGCAGATTTTTGGTTATTTGTTAAGTGTGATAACGTATTTAAGTTTTGCTTAGCAGTGTTTTGTGCATTTCTTAAGTTTTCAGCACCGTTCAAACCATTTTTAGCATTATTCACTTGTGTTGTAGCTTGGGTAATCGCACTAGTATCCATAGTCGGATTGTTAGTTTGATTAATGATACCTTTCGCATTTGACACAGCGCTATTATATGTTGATTGGTTATTCGAACTTGCGTCTGTATAGTTTTGACTTGCTTTGACTGTTGTTTCGTTAGCAATACTATCTCTTAAGCCTTTCATTGCATTGTTCAATGCTTGTCCATTTGTTTGAACAGTTTGTACGTCTTCTAATCTATTGGCTTGTCCCACTTGTTCTTTTAATTTAGCTTTTTGAGGAGTATTTAATTGTGTTAATGCATCAATAGCAGTATTGGCGTTTTGTTTTGCTACACGCAATCTTTCGTCACCATTTAATTCTTGTTTCGCGCTGTTTACTTGATTAGCTGCAGCTGTTACTTCTGAAGGTGTCGTAACAACCGTTGGCGTACCGCTAATAATATTTTCAGCATTGGTAACTTTAGTTGTGTAAGCATTTTGTTTAGTGCTATCGGCATTAACATATTTACTGCTTGCTAACGTATTCGTCTTATCTGCGATGGCATGTTTTAATGTGCCCATTGCCGTGTTCAGTTCAGTCGCATTGTGCTGTACATCTTGTGCATTAGATACGCGTTGAGCACCATTAGCTTGTGCTTTTAATGCATCTTTTTGTTTTTGATTTAAATCAGATGCGCCATTGATTGCTGTAATCGCTGCTTGTTTCGCATTGTTTAAGTTTTGCGTACCATTTAATGCATGTTTCGCATTATTAACATTATTAAGTGCTTGTTCGACTGCTGTTTTCGCTGTATTCGGTCCAGTTTGTTTATTTAAAATTGTTTCGGCAGCTGATACAGCTTGATTGTAAGCATTACGTTTTTGCTCATCAGCATCTAGGAAGTTTTGGCTCGCTAATGTTCCAGATTTATCGTTGATAGCCGTTTGTAAGTTACCCATTGCACCATCTAAACTATTCGCACTTTCCTTAACAGATTCAACACCAGCTAAGTTTGTAGCTTGTGAAATTTGATTTGTTAAATCATTGCGTTGTGCTGTAGTGATATGCGTTAAAGTACCTAGATGTTGTTTCGCTGCGTTTTGAGCTGCAATTAATTTTGCATCACCATTCAATGCATCTTTCGCTGTATTCACACGTCGTAATGCTGCCTCAACATCATTTTGCGCAGTGTTTGGACCATGTTGTTTATTTAAAATCGCTTTCGCTGCAGTAATAGCATTATCATACTCTTGTTGTTTATTTGTATCTGCATCACGATATTTCTCAGATGATTTCACTTGAGATTCGTTGTTAATACCATTCTGTAAGCTAGCCATAGCTTGGTCTAGATGTTGCGCATTTTGTTTTACAGTATCAACACCACTCACTCTTGTCGCACTAGTAATTTGACTAATCAAATTGTTCTTTTGAGCATCTGTAATACTTGTCAATGTGTTTAAGTACGTTTTCGCATTTTGTTTTGCAGCAGCTAAGTTTTCATCACCGTTAAGTGCCGTTTTAGAACTATTCACTTGCTCTGCTTTTTGTGTAATCGTACTTGGATTCATTTCTGGATTACTATTAGCATTAATAATCGTTTCAGCAGCAGCTACTGCGTTGTTATATGCTGTTTGCTTATCATTATTAGCATCTACGTAATCTTCACTTGCTTTAGTCGCATCTTTGTTGGCAATACTTTGTCTTAACGTATTCATGGCTTGATCTAATGTATTGGCATTTGATTGAACCGTTTGAACACCAGCGACAGTAGTACCATTATTAATTTGGTTTGTTAAATTCGTTTTTTGTGCAGTTGTTAAATGCGTCATATTATTTAACTGCTGTTTTGCTGTTTGCTTCGCTTGATCTAATAAACGCGTACCATCTAAGTTATTTTTAGCAGAATTCACTTGATTCATCGCTTCAGTAACTTGATCTTTCGTTTTATTTTGACCATATGATTTATTTAAAATATCTTTCGCAGCTTGTACCGCATTTGTGTATGCTGTTTTCTTACTTGGTGTCGCATCTTGATAATTTTGACTATTTAATGTCGTTTGTTCGTCATTGATTGCACCTTGCAAGTTACCCATCGCTGTATTTAAATCTGTACCTTGTTGTTTAACAGTATTTACGCCAGCAATATTTGATGCAGCATTAATTTTAGATTTAACATCTGCTTTTTGTGCATTATTTAAATGCGGTAATGCATCAATTGCTCTTGCAGCATCTGTTTTAGATTGTGCTAATTTTTCATCACCATTTAATGCATTTTTATTAGAAGTAACAGCTGAAGTTGCACGATTAACATCATCAACAGACATCGTTGGATTTGTTGTTTGATTAATGATTGTTTCGGCACTTGAAACTGCACTGTTATATGCATTTTGTTTAGCTGTATCTGCATCCGCATAATCTTCTGTACGTTTCACTTGATCTTTATCTGCAACAGCTTGTCTTAAGTTACCCATTGCACTATTCAAGTTTGTTGCATTTTGCTTAATTGTATTAACTGCATCAATTTGATGCGCACCATTAATTTGCGATTGTAAGTTTTGACGTTGTGCATTATTTAAATTGTTTAAATGACCTAATGCAGTATTCGCTTCTTGTTTCGCAGCATTTAACTTAGCTTCACCATTCAATGCATGTTCTTTACTTGTGACATTTGATAAAGCATTGGTAACATCACTTGGTGTTATAACTGGATGTTGTGCATTACCATTAATAATGTCATTCGCATGGTTGTATGCATTGTTGTAATCATTTTTCTTATTAGTATCTGCGTTGACATAATTATCACTTTGTACGACTTGGTTATGATTAGCAACGCCACGTTTTAAACCTGTCATAGCAGTATTTAAGCTTTGAGTCGTTTGTTTAATATCATTTACTGCTTGCACGTTTTGTGCACTATTCACTTGTTGTGTTAATGCATTCTTTTGTGCTTGGTTTAAATCACTCGCATGCGTAATCGCATTTGTTGCTTCTGTTTTCGCACGTTGTAAGTTTTGTTGACCATCTAAAGCATCTTTCGTCGATTTAACAGATGCTGCTTTTTGGTTCACTGTGTTAACATCCATCGTTGGATTAGTCGTTTCTCCAATGACACCTTTAGCCGCATTAACTGCATTATCATACGCTTGTTTATTAGCTGGTGTTGCGTCAGTGTAATTTTGACCTGATTTAATTGTATTATTATCCGCAACACTGTCTTTTAATTTCGTCATCGCAGTATTTAAAGCCGTAATGTTAGACTTAATTGTTTCAAGCGCAGCATGATTTTGAGCAGCATTAATTTGTTGCGTGAAATTATTTTGTTGTGCTTGGTTTAAGTTAGATGCACCATGTAATGTTGTTAACGCTGGCTGTCTATCTAATGTTAAACCTTGACGTGCTGTATTTAATTGATCCTTAGCTTGGTTTGCCTCTGTCACTTTATCATTGATATTTTGGACAGTTGGGTTGCCATTCAACACTTGATTAATTTCAGTTAACTTTTGACGCGCTGCTTGTAATTTTTGGTTGTACGCATTTAACGAAGCGGTTGTCATACCTGTTGTATCCGTTGGTTGATTAATGCTTTGTTCTAATTGCGTTTTCGCAGTTTGAAGCGGCGCTTTATCTGGTGTTAAAGCTTGACGTGCATGATCTAAATCAGATTTAGCTTGATTTGCTGCAGACGTATTTGTATTAATTTGTTCTACAGTCGGTGAACCTGCTAATACTTGATTGATTTGTTGAATCTTATTACGTGCAGCTGTTAACTTCGCATTGTATGCATTTATAGAGTCTTGTGTCATACCAGTTGTACTTGTTTGCGTGTCAATACTATGTTGTAGTTGATTTTTCGCATTTTCTAAAGGCGCTTTATCGACTGTTAAGCCATTACGTGCTTGATCAAGTGCTGATTTAGCGGCATTCGCTGCTGTCACGTTTTGACGTATTGTCGCAACATCTGGATGTGAGGCTAATACACGATCAATTTCTTGAATTTTAGTTCTAGCTGCTGAAAGTTTTTCATTAAATGCTGCAATAGATGCGCTTGTCATACCAGTCGTACTCGTTGGCTGATCAATATCATTTTGCAACTGAGTTTTTGCAGTTTGTAATGGTGCCAAGTCTGGAGTTAGTCCAGCAATTGCTTGTTTTAAGCTATTATATTTTTCTTCTACTTTTGTTTTTTTTGCGGCAATTTGTTGGTCAGTCGCATCACCATTGTTAATAACATTTTGTGCATTTGTTGATTCTGTTTGACCCGCACGTTTAGCATCTTCATATGCTTGGATTGATGATTGTGTCATACCATCAGTAGTTACTGATTTATTGATTTCTTCATCAAGTTTCGTCTTGGCAGTTCTTAAAGCACTATTATCAGCTAAAGGTACTAATTGATTAATTGCTTGCGTTAATCGCTCATTGACACGATTTACATTTGTTAACGCAGATTGTACCTCTTGCACTGTTCTTATTGGCTTCTGAATGATAGCATTAGCGCTATTTTTAGCACTTGTTAAGTCACTTTGAAGTGCACGAATCGAATTATTGTAGGCAGTAATACTTGCCGGCTTCTTACCAGTCGTTGTACCTGTGCGATTCAATTGTTGCACTGCTTGCTCTAAGGCATGTGTATCTGCAGTTAAATCATGTTTCGCTTGGTTTAATGCTGTTAATGCGTTATCGACACGATGTTTTTCGTCTGAAATTTGTTGTGCAGTTGCATCGCCATTGTCAATAACACGTTGAGCTGCAGTTATTTCAGTTTCTGCTTCACGCTTCTTCGCATTATAGTTATCAATACTTTGTTGCGTCATACCAGCAGTTGATGGTACTTGGTTCACAGAACTTTGTAAGTTATTTTTAGACGTTACTAATTGACTATTATCTTCTTTATTTTGAAGTAATGCTTTAGCTTCATTTATCTTAGTTTGTGCAGCTTGAACTTTAGTTAATGCGTCAGAAACTTGTTGTGGTGTTGCACGCTCATTATTAATCACTTGTTGTGCTTCTGTTTTCGCAGTATTGATTTGTTGTTGCGCATTATGCATTGCATTATTGTACTGCGTAATTGTACCTGGCTTTTTACCATCTGTACTAACTGGATCATCTAAATGATTTTTAGCTGTGATTAACTCACGTTTATCCGCTTTTGTGAAAATGGACTCTTGTACTTCTTCAGTACTACCATCATTGTAAGTTACTGTCACAGGAATCGTCGTTGTGCTACCACCAGCTAAATTAGTAGGCATTGCTGTGCCATTTTTAATCGTTGCAGTACGTTTATTAGCAACTTGAACTGCATTGTTAATTTCAGCTGCTGTTACATTTGAACCATAATCTTTCACAATTTCAGTTGTGTTGACAGTATGAGCTGCCGGTGCAGTTAATGTACTTGGATTACTACTTACTGAGTGACCTGTACCTGCTTTCGGAGTAATTGTGATTGATGAATTTGGTTTTATAGTATTGGCATTGAACGTCACTTTACCAGTTTGTGCATCTAATGTTACATAGTCAGGCTTATTCGCAATTGTCCATTGATTATTTTGACCACGAACAACATTAATTGTCTTACTATGTTCTGCACCATTACCCACTTTTTCAGTGTAAGCAATATCCATTGCTTGAGTTGGATTAATTAAATGTCCTGATGGATTATTAGGCGTGATATCAATATGACCATTTTGCCAAATCTTAGTAGTCGCTTGGTTCGGTTGTGGTGCGACAACTGTGAAATCATCACTACGTTGCTCATCACTCACTGTCTCTCCGCTTCCTTGCGTTGCAACAACTTGAATTGTATCAGCAGGGTTGAAAGTACCTGCTGCAACAGTAATACCATTATTAGTTCCAGCAATACCTGCTACAGTTGCTGCAGATGCTTCTTTCACCCATGGACTCGTATTATTGCGACGTGTAAATGTCGTCACAACGTTACCATTACGTTTAATAACTAATTTATCAGCGTATGTCGTTACGTTACCGGCATGTGTATTCACTGTTTGGTTTGCTCCAGGTGCAATTGTAATCGCTCCTGCCGCTGTTTCAGTCACAGTTGGTTTCGCTGGTTGCACATCTTTTACTACAAATTTCGCTGGTAAAGATGTTGCAAAAGTATGTCCGTTATAGATGACGTCATATTTTGCGTTAACGACTTTAGCCACATTCGGTTTATTCATAGCTGACCAGTTTGCGTCATTTGTACCTGTAGTATCACGATTCCATTTATACGTAAATCCATCTGTTGGTAAACCAGTAGCATTTTGCATTTGTGCATATCCTGATGCTTGCGTACCACTTGCTAAAGTGCCACCAACTGTTGTTGTATAAGTAGTTTGAGGGAATTCAAATTGATATACGTTCAAAGTTACAGGAACTCGTTTAGCAGCTGAAATACCCGGATATGTGACATCGACATTTAAATGTTGAACGCCTGCTTGTTGGTTATTTGGTTGTTGTCTATTTGCCCATGCTGCAGTGATACCATTTGTGTTTGTATTTGGATCAAATGTAATGTAGTTTATCGCATCCGTTCCATTAGTCAAATTTTGACCTTTCACATCACGTGATGGCGCCTTAGCATTAGCAACTGGATAAACTTTGACTGGAACTTCAACATTACGCGTACCTTGACCATTAGGTAATGTTACAACCGCAGTTTTATGAGTGTTACCGACTGTATTCTTCCATGTATCTGGACTATCATGCCATGCAACCGTTGCCCCATGTGGCGGGTTTTGAATAAATCTTTCTACGTGTCCGAAATCAAAACCGTCGCCACCTTTAATAAATACAGCGCCTTCAGTAGTTGCTTGTAATTGTGGTGTCACTGTTACTGTTGCACTGTCATTTGAATCAACAGATTCATTTCTTGTTACTGTAACAACTTGACCATGTTCGTCTTGCGTCGTATACGTCACATTGTTCATTGAAATTGAAGATTTTGCTTTAATTCCGCCATTTGGTAACGCGTCACTTACTGTCACAACCGAACTAAAACCGCTACCATGAGTAATATTTGTGACATTTAATGGTGTATTATCTGCTTTAAATAATTTTACTGACGAGTTATTTAATACGTTATTAACTTTAATTTCTTGGTTTGTAAGACCTGCTTTATATGTCACAGAGTTTGCGTCAATTCTAGGTGGGTCAGGTTTAACTTTAGATAAAATAGTTAAATCTTCTGTTTGTCTATTATCATATGTCACTCTAATAAGACGAGTAGATATGCCTACAACATCTTTGTTAGGACCATATGTTCCAACAAATTGGAAATTCATATGTTGCGCATTTGTCGACCAAGAATTATTTACTGGCTTAACATATTGTTTCGCATCATACATATCTGAAACACCTGGGTATAAAACACCTCTGGCTGTTTCAAAGACATGTTTCGGTACAGTTCTTACTACTTTATATGTTGCTGTTTTCGTAATCGGCGTTGTTTCGCCATCAATTAAGATATGTGCAGTTACAGTTATATCTTCACCAATACGTGTATTATCTTTATTTGGCGCTTGTCCACTTACCCATGTAATAGTTGCATCTGGAATGTCACTACCATTAGATAACTTAAAGTAATCTGATGCACTAGAACCATTACCTGCTGGGAAGTCTTGGCCTTGTACAGTGTAATGCGAATGTGCAACGATTTCTGGAATGACATGCTTTACAGGTACAGTCACTGTTGATGTTGTTCCATCTTGATAAGTAACAGTTACTGTGACATTGGCATTATTTCCAGTACGACTGACATTACTAACTGTTTTACTAGTGATTTCATTCGCACTTGCTCTTGCATAACTTCTATTTGGAACTGTTTCAGTAAACGTTAACGAATTAATAATTGTCGTTTGATCAGCTTGTGATACTGTCGCATTATTCGAAATATTGGCAATTCTCACAGGATTAGCAGCCGTTGATGAAGTACCAACTCGATATTTATCACGCAAAGGTTTCACTGTTACATTGAACGAAGTTGTAGCTGTATTGCCGCTTGTATCAGTTGCTAATAAATTGATTGTCTTATTAGTTGCTGATGTCACATTTGGTGCCGTTGCAGAAACATGTTGATGGTTATTATCAACAGTGCCTGTAATTTGTGATGTATTTGGTACAGTTACAGATTGCACACCAAAGTTATCATTCGCTGTAATCGTATTTGTAAATGTTTCACCTGAGAACACTTGATGATTAGTGTAATTACCTACTGAAATTGTTGGATTCACTAAATCACTTGGTACAAAATAAATGTTAATAGCGTCAGTAGTATTTCCTGTATTTTGATTTAAATGTTCAACATATTGTTTTGGACCATATGGCGTTAAGTATAACTGTGCTTTATAAACTGCATCACTTGCATTATGTGTAGAATTACTTTTTACAACATGGTCAATTGTAAATGCGCCAGCACCATTAGCTGCCGGTTCGTTTACGTTAACAACAGTTGAGTTACTATGGTTTGCACGAGTATTTGAATTTGTAACAGGTTGCCCACCATAACCGTTTGAAGGGTTGATGATGTCTAACACTTGAATCACTTGACCATTCAACGTAAATTGACGTTGACCATCAGTTGTCGCATTTGATTGTGAATAACCAGTCGTTCTAAAGTTAGGTCTTCCGCCAGCTTCTGCTTGTGATTTTTCATTACCAGTAATGTTATTTCGCAATCCAGGCACTGTAGTTGTTGCTTTTAACATTGTTAAAATATCATTCGTCGTAATTTGAGTACCTAATGTAGCATCATAACGATAAATTAATGATTTATGGTCATCAGACCAAGATAGACCACCATCAGTTGGTCGATTTGCAATTTTCGCATTTGTCCAAGATACTGTGTAATCTTGTGCAAAATTAACCCAACGCAAGAAATTCATATTAGCTAGGTTTGACGCGAATGATTTCGTTAATCGACCTTTATTAATATTTACTGTAATAGTACTTACATTAGCACCATTAGGTGTATTTGTAACTGAAATATCACCTTCGGCAAGCGTAATTACATCTCTATTTGCATTAATAAATGCTTGTTTTACTTTTGAGATTTCATCAGTAGTTAAATCATATGTTGATGTACGATATACACGTTGATCGCCTTCTGGTTGTTTCACATCGATGATTTTCAAACTAATATAGAAGTCTTCACTATCTTTATGATACGCATTTGTAGCAGTTATATGGTATAACTGCGTGCCTGCGTTCATTTGACTAACTTCTTGTGCAGTTGGAATCGTTCTATCAGAAGTAATATTTGTAAATGTGCCACTTGGAATAGCTTGTCCATTACTTAAAGTAAAATATTGTTTAATATCACCAATATTAAATGATTGTCCTTTAGCAATCGTTACCGTTGCTGTTTTAGCTGCATTGGCAGTTTGATATTCAGATTTCACAACTGGTTCGTATGTCATCACATTTGTAGCATCAAGCGTTGTTGATGAGCCATCACGGTAATGTAATGTGACATTACCATTATTATCGACAGTTACTGGATCAGTTGATGCTAAATATCCTCTTATATTTTGGTTTTTATTCATAAAGGCAGTAATTATGCTTTGCTTTTCATCATTAGATACAGCAGTCGGATTGACTACTACAACTTTCTCAGTATTTCCTAATACAATCGGATGAGCATCTTCACTAATTTTACCTACATGAATTGACACATGTTTAGATTGACTATCATTTGTCGTATTATTGACATTGTCTGTCGCTGATACTTTAAATGTAATATCACTGTTAAATGCCTGATTCATAGAGACTCTACCTGTAATAGCTAATGAGCCGTTTTTGTTGTCGGATTTAGTTAAATTTGATGTCCAACCACTTGGCAATGTCGTAATAGTTGTACTTTTTAATCCAGAATGTCTATCTGAAACCCCCATAGTAAAGCTAACTTCATCACCACGATAATATTTGGCATTTATTCCAACAGGATTATTGATTGTTGGTGGAATGTCATCTGGCAAAATAGTAACAGCATTACTCATATTAGATGCAACTACTTTATTATAATAAACTACTGCTCTAATTTGTTTACCTACTGGTGGTATGAATACAACATAATCTTTTGGTTGTATAGTAATTGTGTTATGGACCCCATCAGGTGTACCAGTCGCAAGTATCGTATAACCAGATGGTATTTGATCTGCCTCACTACCACCATTCGTAGTTTGATTTGTTGGTGCAACTAAATAAACCAATGCAGATGGATCCAACGGTATTCCCGAAATATTAACAGGTACTTTTTGTAATGCTGTACCTCTTAATTGCTCAGCTGTCGTTGTAATTGTTGGTGTATGTGGTTTAACACGAATTTCGAATAATTGTTCTTTACGTCCAAAACGTATCGTTCCAAAGTAATCCCCTGGTAATAAGTTACCAACAAGTTCAATATTGCGTTCTCTGGCATTATTAGGTCTATTTGTCGAGTTTTCAATGTGTAATGTACGCGGAATACCTGTAATTTGCCAATCTTTATCTGTAAAATTCTCATTACTTGTTAAATTAATACGTAATGGTTGAATAGATGTTACGCTACCACCTAAATTCACGGAAGCATTCCCTTGGTTACCTGCATATACATAGAAAACTGGATGCCCAGCTTGTTTTGAAAATGGTTTTTCAGCAATATTTTGAGTATCGTCATTTTTAAAGAATTTAATATTATGTTGGATTTCAGGTAATACCGTTAAGTTAACAGGAACTAAAGTTTCACTATTACCATAAGCATCAGGATAGTCGAAACCAATCATTAATCTTATTGGGTTTCTAGTTCTTGCTGCTTCTTGTAATTTTTGATCAGTAAATAATTGACTTAATTGATATTCATTTAATTGTTGGGCTCCACCCGGTCTAAAAGCATTAGTATTTGCATTATTCGAATAAAATCCTAACACTTTATTACTCGGCGTCTTAACATAACTTAAAGGATCATCAACAAAATCATCTATATTTAGGTTTGTACTTTCTAATACCTTTTTCGTTTGTACATTTCCTTGACTCACTTCTACACGTTTAGTTGTACCTATGCGATATGTACGATTAACCACTTGTCTTAAACCATTAAGACGTTGTTGATGGTCTTGCGTTGATTCGACGTATAGTTGACTGTACATAAATAATTGATTGTACTCTAAAGCACGCCCACCTGCTGCATAGTACAATTTATTAACAGTTGGACCTTGTGTTTTAAATGAAATTGTATAACTTGCATCACCTTGACCGATGAAAGTATAAACTTTAGGAACACCCGGTGATTCAGCAGGTTTTTGACCATTAATATATTCAAAATTTTGTCTACCAAAAGCTTTAGTAGCAGGTGTCGCTCCAGCTTCACTAAAATAATCACTCGCTCTAGATAAATCTTCTAAAGAATAAATATGGACAGTTGGCCAGTCATATATTACTTGGCCACTTCTATTTCTTATTTTAAAGTCATGTGAACGATGAGGATCATTTACTCCATATTCCCACATTTGTTGAAGTGGTTTATTTGCACCTGCTCCTGCTCCATGACTCCATTGTACATTTGTTCCATCTGAATTAACTGTTACAAAGTCAGTTCTTCCTACTGGCACTTGGTCTGCTGGTAATGCAAACCAAAAGATCATATTTTGATGTGGAGCATGTCCTTTATTAAACTTAATAACCCATTGGTACCCGTCTCCAGTTTGTTTCGCTGTCATAAGAGCAATTTCCTTTGAGTCAGAGGCCTTCAATGTATTCCATGGTGTAGTTGGTAAATTATATGGCGCCCCTTTACTAGAAGCATTGATATATGTACCAACAGGATAGCCCGAACCATCATTAGCATTTTCAACATAATATGATGAGTTTGCATTTTGATAGTCTGATACTGATCTAGGCTCTGCAGCTCTTGACTCAACCGAACGCGTTTGAATTCTATTTGAACGTCGGCTAGTCTGTTGACGTTGAGGCATTGTACGAATTAAAGCAACAGCTTGTTCCAATTCTTTGTATGCAAGTTGCAAGTCTTTATTGTTTATTGGATCATTACTGCCTAATAACGTATTAATCTTATCAAAAATGCCTTTTACATAGTTAAATGTGCCAGAATCTGCATTTTCACGGTCAATAAAGCGATAATCATGATAATTTGCATCAAAAAATGCTTGTAATTCATTTCGGTCATGTTGTACGTTACCATTATCAGATGAATCTGAAGCTGTTACTACATTTGCTTCATGATTTTCTACATGAGCCGCTCTATTGTCGTTTCCATTTTTATTAGCAGATTGACTTTCGTTTTGTTTATGCTTACTTTGTTCTTTATCTGGTTGTGTTGTCGCAGCCGTTGCCGAATCTTTCTTTGTATTTACATTTTGAGATGCTGGTTGTTCATCATTAGTAGTAGATGATTGCGCTACTTTTTGATCTACTAAATTAGCTTGACTAATATTTGGTTGCTCATTTTCATGAGTAGCAGATAATGATTGACCATTTTGTGAATTTTGAGAATTTTGTACTTGAGATTCTCGATTCTCAGTCTGTTCATTATTACTTTGTTGTTTCTGTTTAACCACGCTTGCTGGTTGATTTGTTTCAGCAGCATGTGCTTGTGATGTATTGAATCCTAAAAATACCAATGTCGCAATGACAGTTGAAAATGTACCAACTGTATATTTACGAATACTAAACTTTTGAATTTTATCACGATAATTCACAGCTATTGTTCACTCCTTATCTTGTTGTTATGTCTCTGTTGTGTTGTGAATGTATTTACTTTTGATTGCTTGTGTATTGTAATGCTCATTCCATTCTCATTTAAAAATTTAAAACGATGACGATTCAATACAATTTCGCAATCTATCCAAAAAGTATTGAAACACATTACAACTATGTGTTTAACAATTTATTTATGCTCCAGAATATAATAACACAAAATATATTGTAAGGTAAATTGAATTTGTGACAATTTATAATAATTATAAATAAAGTAGCGTAAAAGAGTAATAAAAAACCAATCCCTATGTTCATTTAAAATAATGACACATAAGAATCGGTTTATATTTTTGTTTAATATTGTAGCGACTTGTATGATTTCAATTTAATTCTCAATTATCATAATTGAGTGTCGTTTTGTTTAGGCACAAGTAACAAAATGATAACGAATGATAATATTCCCATACCTGCATTTAACCATAATGCAATCATTGCACCTGTATAAATGTTTGTCATATTTGATACGATTGCATATACTGCACCACTCAATGCGACGCCAAATGCTCCACCTAATGCAGAAGCCATTTTATAGATACCTGCAGCAACGCCTACTTTTTCTAACGGTGCATTTGCAATTGCTGTATCTGTTGATGGTGTAGCATATATCCCTAGTCCTAAACCAAAGAATAAATAACCTATAATACAACAAATGACATAGAATATTTCTGGCAAGAAAGTTAATGAAATGAGACATTCTCCGACAATAAGAACTCCTGTTCCAATTAACATTGGTTTCTTGCATCCGAGTGTTTGAAGTAACTTTTCACCAACACGAATCATAATTAGTACCATTACTAAATAAGTGATTGATAAACTTCCTGCTTGCAATGAAGAATATCCTAAACCTCTTTGAACAAATGTGTTGGCTACTATTAATGTTCCTGCAACACCATTTAACAAAAAGTTTGAAGCTGTTGCACCTGTGTAAGCTTTATTTTTAAATAATTTAAAATCGATTAAAGGATTTGTAGCACGCTTTTCAAGAACTATAAATAAACTAAAAGATCCAATTGCAATAGCTAATAAAGTAATAAAAAGAAGTGAGGTTACACCTAATTCTGATCCTTTAGTAATTAAAATATTTAAACTGAGGAGCATAATGACTAAAAGAACCAGACCTTTAATGTCAAATTTATTTAGAGAAATCGATTTAGATTTAGTTTCAGGTGTGCCTTTAATAAGAAACAGTGCAATTAATGAAATTATAATTGATAGGATGAAAATCCAACGCCAACCTAAAAGCGTTGCAACTGCACCTCCAAAAAATGAACAAACACCAGAGCCGCCCCATGAGCCAATTGACCAATAACTTAAAGCGCGTTGTCTGTCTTTCCCAATGTAATATGACTTAATAATAGACAAAGTTGCAGGCATAATACATGCTGCTGAAAGTCCTTGAATTAATCTTCCTATAATAAGTAATAAAGGAATATTTGAAATAATGATTAATAATGAACCTAATATATTTAAGATAATACCAATGTTCGTGAGTTTAATTCTGCCATATTTATCAGCAAGACCACCTGCTCCTACTACAAACATTCCTGAAAATAAAGCAGTTATACTAACGGCGATATTAACCGTTCCAATATCTGTATTGAAACTATCTTCAAGTATTGGTACAACATTAACCAATGATTGTGCAAATAGCCAAAACGTTATTACACTTAGAACAATTCCTATTAACAACTTATTATTGCCTTCAAATGCCTCTCTTGACGGCTTTTCCATCTCTATTTGCCTCCCTATACTTTTGAAAAACAGACAAATTCCATAACAGAAATTTGTCTGTTCCATAGAATAATTGAATGGTTTTTGATTTTAATGTGTAAAACTTTAAATTTATTAGTAGTCCATCCATTTATTCTCAATGCTAGTTATCTTACCTTATGCTGCTTTTTGTTTCTTTTTATAGTAATAAACTGGTATACCAAGTGCTGTTATTAGAATTCCAATGATTGCTAATATAAATTGTGTAAACAGTGTATTAATTAATACAAATGATCCTGCCAAAATAGCAATTAAAGGTATGATCGGATATAACGGTACTTTATATGGTCGTTCCATATTTGGTTCACGTTTTCTTAAAATTATTACCGCAACAAATGACATACAATAGAACAACCAAATAACAAAGATTAACATGTTTGTAATTGTATCAAATGCTCCCATTGACATCATGATGATAGCGATTATAAGTTGTATAATTGCGCCAAACCATGGTGCACCAGATTTTGTTAATTTTGCGAATAAGTGGCTAAATGGCAATAATTTTCTTTCAGCCATTGCATATGGTACGCGCATACCAGTCATAGTATAGCCATTGATCGTACCATAAACAGAAATTAATATACCGATTGTAATAATCTTACCGCCATTTTCACCAAATAATATTTTTGATGTATCTGAAGCTGCATTTAAATTACCAGCAAGTAGTTCTATTGGCAACGTTAATAAGAATGTAGCGTTAATTAATAAATACACAGCCATAATACAACCGATACCAACTGAAATCGCTAAAGGTAAATCGCGTTTAGGATTTTTAAGTTCCCCCGCAACATTTCCTACATGAATCCAACCATCATATGCAAACATAGTTGCTAATAAACCACTACCAATTGCTGTAAAGAAACCATTTCCTGAATTACCTGTAGTTGGAATTAATGAAAAAGTGATATCTCCAGATTGAAAAATACCAAAAATTACAATAACGATGATTGGAATCAGTTTAATTACTAAAGTAACTGATTGTAAAATTCCGCCTGCTTTTGAACCTAGGAAATTTATCAACACAATAGATAACGCAGATGCGATTGCTATTGGTATTAACGAACCTATAGATAAATGGAATAAATTAATTAGCTGTGTCGCAAATACGATAGACAATGCTGCTACGTTAGCTGGAAAATAAATAAATGATTGCGCCCAACCTGATAGGAAGCCCCAGAAATCACCGTATGTATATTCTATATACTTCGTTAAGCCACCTGTTTCAGGGATTGCAGCAGCAAGTTCTGCTGCTGTTAACCCCGCACAAATGGTAATGATGCCGCCTAGGAACCATACAAACAAGGCCATTCCTGCTGTTCCTGTTACTTCTGTTACGTTTGATATTTTAAAGAATACTCCTGAACCAATAACTGTCCCCATAACAATAGCAAACGCTGAGAAGAAACCTATATTTTTTTGTAATTCTTTACCATTTGACATAATTACACCTCATTTTTAAGATTAAATGTTTTAACCTACCACACCCTTGCTTGTATCTGCAATATTCAGTCCATGTTCAATGACACCTGAAACTCTAGTTAAGTCAACATTCCCGCCTGAAACTAAAGCAACAACATTTTTATCTTCAAGCCATTTATTGTTTATTTTTCCACTTAAAATTGCAGCTGTTGGTAATGCGCCTGCACCTTCAGTAATAATTTTGGCACGCTGCATTAAATCTTTCATAGCATGTTCAATTTCTTCTTCAGTAACAAGAATAAATTCATCTACTAAATGTTTAACTACTTCATATGTTTGTTCACCAGGAACTTTTACATCACAACCATCTGCTATTGTGCTATCCACTCGATGTTCAGTTAAATCTCTCTTATAGAAAGACTCAGCCATACCATGAACATTCTCAGATTGAACACCGATAATATGAATTGAAGGGTTAAATGATTTTAATGCGGTGGCAATACCTGCAATTAATCCTCCACCGCCAACTGGTACGATGACTGTATTCACATTCCAAATATCATCTAAAATTTCTAAACCAATTGTTCCTTGGCCTGCCATTACAAACTTATCGTCATATGGATGAACGATTGTCATGCCATTTTCTTTCGCTAATTCTTCCATATAAAGTCTAGTTTCGTTAAAGTTTTTACCTTTTAAAATGACTTTTGCACCATATCCTTTGGTAGCATTCTGTTTAGCAATTGGTGCTGTTTCTGGCATCACAATCGTTGCATCAATACCTAATAGTTTTGCTGTTAAAGCAACACCTTGTGCATGGTTCCCAGCAGATGCTGCGATAATGCCTTTTTCTTTTTGTTCATCTGTTAAGTGATTAATTTTATTGCTAGCGCCTCTAAATTTAAAAGATCCTGTGAATTGCATATTTTCTAATTTTAGAAATACATTCCCTTTAGTTATACTTTGACTTAAATACATAGATTTAATTAGTGGTGTTCGACGAATAAATGGTTTAATGCTTGCTTTAGCTTCTTCGATATCTCCTAAACTTACAATATGTGCTGTTTGTAATGTAACTGTGTTGGTTGTCATAATAATTACATCCTTCCGTTTTGTAAATTTTTAGTCCAAACTATAATGCTATATTTAAAATATTCATTTCACTCAATTTCATTTAAATTATTATCTATTCGATAACATTTAATATTTCTTTATAATCTAGGTCATGTGATGAAGCTAATCCTTGATTTGTCACTTGTCCTTGGTAAATGTTTACACCAGTACTTAAGGCTTCATTATCTTTAATTGCTTGTTCTAAGCCTTTGTCACAAATTTCTAATATATAATCAATATTTCCTTGTGCTAATGCCATTGTTGAAGTTCTTGGGACTGCTCCTGGTTGATTTGGTACACCATAATGAATCACACCTTCTTCTTCATACACTGGATCAGAAATTGTAGTTGGTCTAATTGTTTCAATAGTTCCACCTTGGTCAATAGCTATATCGATTAATACTGAACCTTTTTTCATTGATTTAACCATCTCACGAGTAACCAATTTTGGCGGTTTCGCACCTGGAATTAAAATTGTAGAAATAAATACATCTGCTTTCTTAATTTGTTCTGCTAAATTTTCTGGTGTTGATTTGACTACTGTGACATCTTTTTCTGCATACATATCTTCAAGATATTTAATGCGGTCATCGTTTAACTCGATAATGATTACTTTAGCATTTAGTCCCAAGGCAACATTTGCTGCATTTGTTGCTGCTACGCCACCACCGAAAATCACATATGTACTACCAGGTATATCCACATTTTCATGTACACCAGTCACTAAAGTACCTTGACCACCATGTTGTGCTTCAGAGTAGTAAGCTCCCATAATTGCTGAGCGTTGACCTGCTATAGCACTCATTGGCGCTAATAATTCTGCTTTTCCATTTTTTATAATGGTTTCACCACTAATCGCAGTTACACCAACTTCTTGCATTTTTTCTACTATTTCTTTTGAAGATGCTAAATGTAAAAATCCCCAGATAATTTGATTCTTTTTGAAATATTGATATTCGCTTTCATGAGGTTCTTTTACTTTGATAACAAGATCAGCTTCCCATGCTTGTTCATGAGTTACGATCTTAGCGCCTTCTTTTTCATACATATCGTTAGAAAATCCTGAACCAATGCCAGCATTTTTTTCAACAATTACTTTATGTCCTGCATCCGTTAACTTACGCACATTTTCGGGTGTGCAAGCTACACGTCCTTCACCTTGTTTTAATTCTTTGACTACTGCAACTAACATTTGCAACACTCCTCTTTCATTTGTGAATAATTTCACAATTATTTTATCCTTTGGTTATGAATATGTAAATACCATTAATTAATTATTCATATTTTATCTATAATTTGTTAATAAATATTTAATATATTATTCTTATTCTTAAATATTATGTGCAATTATACCACTATATTTATTTCTTATACTCCATTTGATTTATAGTTGTATTAATACATTGACTCAAAAACTAATTAATCAAATATGTTTTTTAGATTAATAAAGTTGTAACTGTACTATTTTGTAGTGTATGGTAATTTATTTGGATGAAATATAATTCTGTAAACTCTATTGATTAATCAAATATGTATCTATCAAAATTCGGCTTATTTATTCACTCTGACATATCCAAATACGCAAAAAGACTATTTCTACCTTGTATCGATAGAAATAGTCTTTTTATACTTAATTGGTTTAATTTTTCATAAAATTTTATACTTTTTTAAAAATGGGATGAAATATATTTTCCTGAAACATGTAATTCATGTTCGTTACAAATTGATAAAATATGATTAAGTGTTGTTGCAAATGACATTTTCTCAAAAAGCGATTCACTATCAATTGGTACTTGTGTGTGAATTTCAGCAAGTCGCTTCGATAAATATAGTTCATCTAAATTGTCATTTATCTTATTACGTTGACCAGCTGATAATGCATCAATGTTTTCAACCACATTTTCAACGCTTTGATATTGCTGAATTAACTTAATAGCCGTTTTCTCGCCAATACCTTTAACACCCGCATATCCATCTGCTGTATCACCCATAAACGCTTTAATATCGATTAGTTGTTGTGGTTCAAGGGCATATTCTTTGTTAAAACGATGTAATGTATATCTATTATAAATGTTAAAACCTTTTTTAATTAGCCAAACTTCAACATTGTCATTAATACATTGCAGTAAATCTTTGTCGCCCGTAATAATATAGACATCGTTATCAGTTGAATATTGTTGTGCTAATGTACCTATAACATCATCCGCTTCATAGTTTTTAACGCCAATATTTACAAAGCCAAATTGCTCTGAAATTTCTTTAACATAATCAAATTGTGGTATCAATTCTTCTGGTGGTGCAGAACGATTTTGCTTATAACCATCAAACATATCATTTCTAAAAGTTGATTGTCCCATATCCCAACATACAGCTACATGTGTAGGGCGTATTTCATGTATTGCCGAAAAGATATGACGCACAAATCCTTGTATTCCATTTGTAGGTACACCTTGTGAATTGTACATAAATTGTTTATGAAGACTTGTAGCATAGAAATGTCTAAATAATAGCGCCATACCATCTACAAGTAATATTTTATTAGGCATTTAAAACGTTCCTTCTTTCTTAATATAAAATAGTTTTCAGTTGTTGATGTTTATCTTTCAATTGATTGATAAGTGTTGTATCTAAATCAAATGCTAATAAATCGTTTATTTGCGTTTGAATATTAGCTTCAAAACTTTCAAATTGCGATTCAGCTTCTACAGCCATTTGCTTTACATATAATTCAAGCTGTTGCCTCAATAATCCCATTTGTGGTTGTAATAATCCTAACGTACTTTGACAAATTGATTCATGTATATCTCTTTGCCCATTTGGATTCAAAATTTTACGTTTTGTTAATTGTTTAGGCAATGCATTTAGCATATCATTGAAATCGATGTGCAATAATGGTTGCTCTATATTAGCTGATTCAAAGTTAAACTGAGGATTAACAATGACATGTAAATCTGCTAATTGTTGAACGATTGGTGCAATTTGCTCAATGAGTTGCTTATTAAAGTATTTTTTTATACGTTCTGTAATTAAAGATTGCTCTAAAAACAATCGTTGATGAATTTGATCTAAGTATACTTTCGTAGACACTTTCTTTTCTTCATTAAAATCACTATTTTGCGTCATTTGAGAATTAAACACTGATTTAACATCGTCAAGTAGTTGTAATTTTAAACGTGCATTTAAATGATAAACTTGTTCTTCAACTTCGTTGTCTGTATGTTGTAGCGTCGCATCAATTAATTGATGTTGTAAACGCTGTTTATCTTTATAATCTGTTAACCTTTGTTGGCGATGTGAAATATCAGCTTTATTTGTTTCAAATTCTGTAATCATCTCTACATAAGAACGATCCATTTGTTGAAGCTGATGAATCATTTGTTGTTCTAAAATTGATTTAGATTCAACATCAACAAATTGTTGTATGCTTTGTTTTAATTGATCAATGCCCTTATCTTCAGCTTGCAATGCATTTCGACTTGATACAGCAAAAATGTCTGATTGTAAGTGTACTTGTCTTAATGCATCTGATACATATGTTTCAACTGCTTCAAGATCATCTTGACTTTCTGCTAAATCAGCAGCATTAATTACCATTTTAAATGCTTGGTTTTCATTCAACTGGTTCATATCTTTCATGTGTTCTATAAACGCTTTGTCATTATCAGTAAATGAATGATTAAAATAACTTACATACAATATTAAGTCTGAAGAAGTTAAAATTTGTTCGGTTTCATTTGTATGCCTTTGGTTATTTGAGTGTAGCCCTAATGAATCAACAATTATTTTACCTTTTAACCAATCATGCATTAATGCAATGTGTACTGTCTTAACAAATGTTGCATATTCATCTTCTGCACTCCACTTTTTCAATTCCTGTTGATTAATGGCATGTTTTTCTCCATTTTCCAACATATTGACATACAATTTATAATGTTTTTCAACTGCCTGAATAAAAGCGAGTTGATTTTTATTTAAATGTGATTTTAACTTTTCTAAATCCCAATTAATAAATTCTTCTATAGTTGAAAAAGATATATCTTGGTATTCAACTACTGCATTAATTTCATCTAATAATTGCGATTGTGATTTTAGCGTTATATAACTCTCGTCTCCATAAGATATTTCTGTAGTAGCTGCTGTAGTAGGATTTGGAGAACTCACTAAAATATGCTCGCCTAATAATGCATTTATCAAACTACTTTTACCCGCACTAAATGTTCCAAATACACCTATTTTTATTAATTTATTATCTATACGTGTTAATGTTTCGTGGATATCTTGCTTTGTACGCTTGAACAAAGGCACATCCGAAATTATATCAAGCGCTTTTTGAATATCTATAGACATATTTGTTGTAGCTGTATTTTGATTTAGCTGCTGATTATCACGATTATCCTGAGCATTATCAGTAGCCACTTGATATGTTGTCTCTTGTCGACCTATTAATTTATCTAGAGATTCATCTAAATGAATATAGTAGTGACGATAATTCTTAGTCGTCAATGACTGACGCAGCTCATTTAATTCTGTATAACGTTGATATTCTTTTAAATCATCACTTTCTTCTGTTGGTAATTCATCTGCCTGCACATTTTCTATTATTTCTTTAAAAATTGGTGTTGATTGTTGTTCAACATATTTCTTAATGGCTTTAACCACTTCGTCTGAAAATGTAAGTACATAAGTATTGCTGATTGATGTTTGTGGTTGATATAAATCTTCAATCATTTCCGGCTTAACGTCATAATGCTGATTTAATACTTTATCTGAAGCTTCTTTTTTATTGATAAAACGCGTTACAAATGACATATCTTCTCGCATTGGTTGACGAATTTGTTGATTAACATGTTCTTGTAACGCATCTGTCGCTGTTAATAATCGCTGTTGTTGAATTTGTAGCTTTTTCTTCTTTTTATTAAAAAACCCACCAACATTAAAGTCTTGAGACATACTTTCCAAATAACTTCGTAACATTTCTCTCATATTATGCGGCATAATGTATGCATTTTCTAAAATATTTTTACGCTTATTCTTTAAAAATGCCATTAATTCATCTGGATTATTTAAAAGTTGTGCCTCTTCACTAATTGCTTGATGTTGTTGACTATTTAAAAATGCTTGTTCAAACTCCGCTTCTTCGATACCTAAATCTTCTAGTACTTCCTGAATTTCAGACTGAATGTAATCTAGCTGAGCTTCGGTAATGTATTCAACCGTTCTTGATGTATAATCCTCTATTGTCTCTCTATGTTGATCTAATGAAATTAGATAACTTGATAATACTTCAAGTTCATTTTCAGGGTGATCAAATTTAGATACATAAAAGGTGCGTTCTAATTTAATGCCCCAATCTGCAATTGATTTTTCAACTCGTGATTTAAACGTAGAGAATGACAATTCATCGTCTTGATGCTTGTCAATTTGATTAATGATAAACACAACAGGTATTCCAACATCATTTATATGCTTCATAAACTTAAAGTTAAGTTCAGATTGAACGTGGTTATAGTCAACCGTATAAAATATCATATTACTTGTATACATATATTGTTCTGTTATTGACTGATGTGATGCAACATTTGAATCAACACCTGGTGTATCTTGCAGCGTAAACCCATTTTCAAATTTAGCTGATTGAAAATTAATTTCTACAGATTCAACGTCGACATTTTGGCGATTCATTTCCCTTACTTCATCATAATTAGATAATTTGGCATACGTTTGATTCGGCAAATTAGCAATAATATCGTGATTGTCTGAAACTGACACAATAGCAGTATTACTTGTCGTTGGTACAGGTGAACTTGGTAAGATATCTTGTTCAATTAATAAATTTATCAGTGTCGATTTACCTGCAGAAAAATGTCCAACGAACGAACATGTATATTGCTGCAAATATACTTTCTTAATTACTTGGTTAATTGTATGTAAAAGTGCTTCATTTCGCGACTTTTCAACTTCTTTTTTTAATTTATATAAAAGATCTAATTGTTCTTTATTAATCATGTTACTTTCCCCTTTGGTTCGTTCACATAGAAATGCTTGCTTGTTAAAACGAATTCATACAATATCGATGTCCATTTAAACATAGATCGTTAAATGGCTCGCATTGTATTATGTTTAAATTTTATCATAGCTGCTTGATAAAACATACGAATAATCAATTTTCTTCAAACATTCCAACTTAAAAGTTCATTTTTCTAAAAATCACAAATCATCGTTAAATTTTTCTAGAAAATAAATATTGTCACAGTTTGTTCACACACGTCACAGAATTGACACCGTATAATAGCCAATTGGGAGGGAAATATGAAAAATACATTTAATCCATTACAAAGATTACATTTCTATGCAGCAATTTTTATTGCTCCACTGTTAATCACTTTAACCATTTCGGGCATTGGTTACTTGTTCTTTCCAGAAGTTGAAAATAATATTTATAAGAATGAGTTTTTTGGTGACAGTGATGTAAAAACGCATCAAACATTAAATGATGCAGTACATCAAGTTGAACAACAATATGAAGGATTCTTTGTAAGTAAAGTTAGCATACTTGATGAACCATATAACAAACGAATTACACTGAGTGATATGGCAGGAAATCAACGTTACGTCTTTCTAGATCATAACAATCAATTTGTTGCAGATCAAAATGCGAAACATACGTATTCTAATGTGATGCGAAGTATACATAGTTCTTTGTTTACTGAAAATACTATTATTAATTATTTAGTAGAGTTAACCGCATGTTGGACGATATTCATGATTTTATCTGGTACTTATTTACTCATTAAGAAGCATTTAATTTCTAACAAAAGTAAGGCACTTCGTTGGCAAAAGTGGCACGCAATGATTGGAGTTATCATTGCAATTCCAGTATTTGTATTAGTTTTAACTGGATTGCCATGGTCTGGTTTTATGGGCAGTAAAATTGCCGGTATGATGGACACAAACGGTGACCTTGGTCAAGGTGAATTAGCGATTAATCCACCTAAATCAGATTTGAACGAATTACCTTGGGCTACACGTAAAAATAAACAGCCAGCTTCATCCGAAAAAGGTTCAAGTAGTCATCATGGTAATGCAGCAATGCCTCAAACCAAATTAGATTATCAAATATCTATTGATAAGGTCGTTGAACAGGCGCAAAAAGCTGGTATTAAAAAGCCGTTTTCAATCGTATATCCAAGTGATAAAAATGGTACCTTTATTGTATCTAATACTAGTAATTCAGGTGTTACTGGGCTAGATGTATCACCATACAAGGAACAAACACTTTATTTCGATCAATATAGCGGTAAAAAGCTAGGTACGATTAAATATGATGACTACGGTATTATTGCTAAATGGTTTACATGGGGCATTCCGCTTCACGAAGGTCATTTATTCGGCATTTTAAATAAAATCATTAATTTATTTGTATGTATCGCTTTATTAGTAGCCATTGGCATGGGGTTTGTCTCTTGGATAAAGCGTACAAAAAATACTGCAGTAAAAGTACCACATCGCGTAAAAAAACCAGCATCTATATCACTCATCATATGTTTAATTGTATTAGGATTATTAATGCCATTATTTGGATTATCACTTATCCTTGTATTTATAATTGAATTAATATTATATATTAAAGATCGTCGTGCTAAACAATAATGCACTTAAAGTTTTGAACTGACGAAATTTACAAAATGATTCTCGTCTCTCTAATTACTTAAAACGGGTTCTATAATAAATCGTACTGATGGAAAGTTTTTACTTTTTATCTGTCCGATTTTTTGAATTTGAAGATAAAAAAGCATCTAAAACGCATAAGAAGATAACTCTACTTCTTCAAAATTACGTTATAGATGCTTTTTTATTAATTCATATGCATGTCGTGAATTTTCATCATTAAACCGTGTGGGACGTCATCATGTTTAACAATCTCTTGTTTATAAAATGTCTTCCCATCATCTTTAGAAACTAATTTTACAAAGTCTCCTTTTTCCGGCTTGAAATCATTAGATGGTTCTACTTTGATATTATGTTTGACTAATCCATCTTTTTCACTTACAACTTTTTCTGCATTTGTATTACTATTCATATAACCAAAATAAGTCGTTTTTTGACTAGAAAAAATCATTAAACATACAACGGCAATACCAATAACAATCAATGCAATAGATAAACCTAGACCCATTTTTTTACCCATTTATAGACTCCTCCATTTTTCAAAAACACCTATTATCATGAGAACATAATTAATACTAATTTTAGTCACGCATTAGAAACACTTTAGTTTTCGATAGTTTTACGTTCTGTCTTTTTACCCCAGTATTGATAATAAGTACATTCTATATATCCATTAAATAACTTACGTCGCTTCGTTGCTTTACGATCTACTAAATATTCAAATTCTTTATTACTTGTTAAAATGTATGTAGATAAAAATGGATGTTGTTTCATTAGTTTACCAATATAACGGTACATTTCTTCAACTTCTTCACGATCACCAATACGTTCACCATATGGAGGATTTCCAATTAACGCCACCGGTTCTTCTGTATCAATTGTTAATGTATTGACATCTTTTACACTAAATTTAATAATATCAGACAACCCAACTTCTTCAGCGTTACGCTTAGCAATCTCTATCATTTCAGGATCGATATCAGAAGCATATACTTCGATTTCTTTATCATAATCAGCCATCTTATCCGCTTCATCACGGTAATCATCATAAATATTTGCTGGCATGATGTTCCATTGCTCTGATACGAACTCGCGATTAAAACCAGGTGCGATATTTTGAGCAATTAAACAAGCTTCTATAGCTATTGTACCCGAACCGCAAAATGGATCAATTAAAGGTGTATCACCTTTCCAGTTTGCAAGACGGATTAAACTTGCTGCCAACGTTTCTTTAATTGGTGCTTCACCTTGTGCTAATCTATAACCACGTCTGTTCAAACCAGAACCTGATGTGTCGATAGTCAATAATACATTATCTTTTAAAATGGCAACTTCAACAGGGTATTTGGCACCTGATTCATTTAACCAACCTTTTTCGTTATATGCGCGACGTAATCGTTCAACAATAGCTTTCTTAGTTATCGCCTGACAATCTGGCACACTATGTAGTGTTGATTTAACGCTTCTACCTTGAACTGGGAAGTTACCTTCTTTATCAATTATAGATTCCCAAGGGAGCGCTTTGGTTTGTTCGAATAATTCGTCAAACGTTGTTGCGTTAAAACGTCCAACAACAATTTTGATTCGGTCTGCTGTGCGCAACCATAAATTTGCCTTTACAATTGCACTTGCGTCTCCTTCAAAAAATATACGACCATTTTCAACATTTGTTTCATAGCCTAATTCTTGAATTTCCCTAGCAACAACAGCTTCTAATCCCATCGGACAAACTGCAAGTAATTGAAACATATATGATTCTCCTTTTATACAGGTATTTTATTCTTAGCTTGTGTTTTTTATACATTTCCAACAAATTTAATCGCTGATACATTAACGCATCCGCTTACTATTTTAAAACAAGGCAGTGTCATTATATCAAGACAAGGCGTTAATTTTAAGTGTTCTTTTCATGAAAAAAGCTCTCCATCATCTAGGAGAGCTAAACTAGTAGTGATATTTCTATAAGCCATGTTCTGTTCCATCGTACTCATCACGTGCACTAGTCACACTGGTACTCAGGTGATAACCATCTGTCTACACCACTTCATTTCGCGAAGTGTGTCTCGTTTATACGTTGAATTCCGTTAAACAAGTGCTCCTACCAAATTTGGATTGCTCACTCGAGGGGTTTACCGCGTTCCACCTTTTATATTTCTATAAAAGCTACGTCACTGTGGCACTTTCAAATTACTCTATCCATATCGAAAGACTTAGGATATTTCATTGCCGTCAAATTAATGCCTTGATTTATTGTTTCATCAAGCACGAACACTACAATCATCTCAGACTGTGTGAGCATGGACTTTCCTCTATATAATATAGCGATTACCCAAAATATCACTTTTAAAATTATAACATAGTCATTATTAGTAAGACAGTTAAACTTTTGTATTTAGTAATTATTTACCAAATACAGCTTTTTCTAAGTTTGAAATACGTTTTAAAATATCTACATTATTTGAAGATGTATTTGTTGTTGTATTATTCGAAGAAAAACTTTTATTGTCCTGAGGTCTTGATGTTGCTACACGTAGTCTTAATTCTTCTAATTCTTTTTTAAGTTTATGATTCTCTTCTGATAATTTTACAACTTCATTATTCATATCGGCCATTTTTTGATAATCAGCAATAATGTCATCTAAAAATGCATCTACTTCTTCTCTTCTATAGCCACGAGCCATCGTTTTTTCAAAATCTTTTTCATAAATATCTTTTGCTGATAATTTCAATGAAACATCTGACATTTTTTCCACCTCATTAGAAACTTTGATCTTCAGACCACTGTAAGTCATTGATGAATGCTGTTAATTCATCGAACGTCACAATATCACAAGTATAGTTTGTTTTATCCATAAAATCAACTAACATCTGCTTGAAGAACTTAGGACTTGCCTCTTGTTCCTCATCATAAATGAGCAATGTTTGATCCGAATGTTCAAGCATAAATTGATCTGCTTGTTTAAATTGAAAAGGACCCTGATACGACGTATGAAAAATACTATCAACATAATCTGCATGCTTAATTATGTTGGCATACTTACTTTGATTATGTTCATTCCACTTTTCTGTATGTCCTTGGAACGGTGTAATTACAGCAAACTTTAACGAATCATATGTTCGTTGTAATTCAATAACAACTTCTGCAGTCCATAATTCTATACCCATTTGCCCTTGTATTAACACCCATTCTAATCCTTCATCCAACAGTTGTTCAATTTTATGTTTTATAAATTGTTTTAAATAATGTACTTCAGGTGCGTCATCTTTAAAAATGTTTAATTCGAATGATTTGTAACCTGTTACATAAACTGTTTTAACCATCAGTACCCTCTTTTGTTACGCCATCTAATATATTTTGTAAATCATATTGAACACTTTTAAGCTTTTCTATAAATAACTTTCGACTTGTTCGCTTAAAATGACATTCGACAGAAAGTTGTTCAATGTTAGCAATCAGTAGCTCAAATTTCCTTGAATTCATATAAGGTACTTCTATAATAAATTCACGATGTAATTTGATCTCATTGAGCATGCTATCAATATGTTCAGTATATGGCTTTACAGTTTGGTAAAAATCATGATCTTGTTGTTGTGATTTCACATTTTCAAAATTTTGTTGCATGTTGTTAACTTCATAAATTAGTGATTCGACTAAATCATTCATGAGGACGCCTCCTACATTTTTTAATTTATCACAATATACTGTATTCGTCATGTTTTAACACTCTATATAATTTGATTTAACTATTTTTTCAAATGTGTTATCTGTTAAATCAAGTAAATCTAAAAACTTCCTATATAAATACAAAATTTTATCGTGTATGTTGTTATACGATGAAAATACTTTTAATCTAATAAAATCATTTAAATCAAATACACCTCTGCTGATTAACAACACATACTTGTACTTGCCTCAAAAATAATAATTACTGATCATGATTTGACTTTTATAACAAAATTCAAAAATATTGTAATGAGTATTCATTTTTATAAGCAAAACTTTTCAATTAATTAAAATTGTGTGTAAAATTCCAACATTAACGGTAAATGTATTATAATATTATTGTGTTAATGCTGAAATCACGTTAAAATAAGCTTTGGTGTATTGTGTCTTTCGCATTTATACTAATTTAAGTTTGGTGTTTCACTATAATGTTGTGTATAATAAACAACGTTTACTACCAAACTTGTGTGGTGAAATTTATGAATTATCCAAATGGTAAACCATATCGTAAAAATAGTGCTATAGACGGAGGGAAAAAGACCGCTGCCTTTAGTAATATTGAGTATGGTGGACGTGGTATGTCACTTGAAAAAGATATCGAACATTCAAATACGTTTTATCTTAAAAGCGACATTGCAGTTATTCACAAAAAGCCTACGCCAGTACAAATAGTTAATGTCAACTATCCTAAGCGGAGTAAAGCTGTGATTAACGAAGCTTATTTTCGTACACCTTCAACAACTGATTACAACGGCGTTTATCAAGGTTATTATATTGATTTTGAAGCAAAGGAAACTAAAAACAAGACGTCCTTTCCTTTAAATAATATTCATGACCATCAAGTCGAACATATGAAAAATGCATATCAACAAAAAGGTATTGTGTTTTTAATGATTCGTTTTAAAACGCTAGATGAAGTTTATCTTTTACCCTATTCAAAATTCGAAGTATTTTGGAAGAGATATAAAGATAATATTAAAAAGTCTATAACAGTTGATGAAATACGAAAAAATGGTTACCATATTCCTTATCAGTATCAACCAAGATTAGACTATCTAAAAGCAGTTGATAAGTTGATATTAGATGAAAGTGAGGACCGCGTATGACGGAAAACAAAGGATCTTCTCAGCCTAAGAAAAATGGTAATAATGGTGGGAAATCCAACTCAAAAAAGAATAGAAATGTGAAGAGAACGATTATTAAGATTATTGGCTTCATGATTATTGCATTTTTCGTTGTTCTTTTACTAGGTATCTTATTGTTTGCTTATTATGCTTGGAAAGCACCTGCTTTTACCGAAGCTAAATTACAAGATCCGATTCCTGCAAAGATATATGACAAGAACGGAGAACTTGTTAAAACATTAGATAATGGCCAAAGACATGAGCATGTAAATTTAAAAGACGTGCCGAAATCAATGAAAGACGCAGTACTTGCAACTGAAGACAATCGTTTCTACGAACATGGCGCACTTGATTATAAACGTTTATTCGGTGCAATTGGTAAGAACTTGACTGGTGGATTTGGTTCTGAAGGTGCCTCAACATTAACACAACAAGTTGTTAAAGATGCATTTTTATCACAACATAAATCTATTGGACGTAAAGCTCAAGAAGCATACTTATCATATCGTTTAGAACAAGAGTATAGTAAAGATGATATCTTCCAAGTATATCTAAATAAAATTTACTATTCTGATGGCGTAACAGGTATTAAAGCTGCTGCTAAGTATTACTTTAATAAAGATTTAAAAGATTTAAACTTAGCGGAAGAAGCTTATTTAGCCGGTTTACCTCAGGTTCCAAACAACTATAATATTTATGATCATCCAAAAGCTGCTGAAGATCGTAAAAACACTGTTTTATACTTAATGCATTATCATAAACGCATTACAGATAAACAGTGGGAAGATGCTAAGAAAATCGATTTAAAAGCGAACTTAGTAAATCGTACTGCTGAAGAACGTCAAAACATTGATACAAATCAAGATTCTGAGTATAATTCATACGTTAACTTTGTAAAATCTGAATTAATGAATAATAAAGCATTCAAAGATGAAAATTTAGGTAATGTATTACAAAGTGGTATTAAAATTTATACAAACATGGATAAAGATGTTCAAAAAACATTACAAAATGATGTTGATAATGGTAGCTTCTACAAGAATAAAGACCAACAAGTTGGTGCAACGATTCTTGATAGTAAAACTGGTGGTTTAGTTGCTATATCTGGTGGACGTGATTTCAAAGACGTCGTTAACAGAAACCAAGCAACAGATCCTCACCCTACTGGTTCATCTTTAAAACCTTTCTTAGCGTATGGACCTGCCATTGAAAATATGAAATGGGCAACAAACCATGCGATTCAAGATGAATCTTCATATCAAGTTGATGGTTCTACATTTAGAAACTATGATACGAAGAGTCACGGTACTGTATCTATTTATGATGCTTTACGACAAAGTTTCAATATACCAGCTTTAAAAGCTTGGCAATCAGTTAAGCAAAATGCTGGTAATGATGCACCTAAGAAATTCGCTGCCAAACTTGGCTTAAACTACGAAGGCGATATTGGTCCATCTGAAGTACTTGGTGGTTCTGCTTCAGAATTCTCACCAACACAATTAGCATCAGCATTTGCTGCGATCGCTAACGGTGGTACTTATAACAACGCGCATTCAATTCAAAAAGTAGTTACTCGTGATGGTGAAACAATCGAATACGATCATACTAGCCATAAAGCGATGAGTGATTACACTGCATACATGTTAGCTGAGATGCTAAAAGGTACATTTAAACCATATGGTTCTGCATATGGCCATGGTGTATCTGGAGTAAATATGGGTGCTAAGACAGGTACTGGTACTTACGGTGCTGAAACTTATTCACAATATAATTTACCTGATAATGCAGCGAAAGACGTGTGGATTAACGGCTTTACACCTCAATACACTATGTCAGTCTGGATGGGCTTCAGTAAAGTTAAACAATATGGTGAAAACTCATTTGTGGGACATAGCCAACAAGAATATCCACAGTTCTTATATGAAAATGTGATGTCAAAAATTTCATCTAGAGATGGCGAAGACTTTAAACGTCCTAGCTCAGTAAGTGGTAGTATCCCATCAATCAATGTTTCTGGTAGTCAAGATAACAACACTACAAATCGTAGTACACACGGTGGTAGTGACACATCAGCAAACAGCAGTGGTACTGCACAATCAAATAACAATACTAGATCTCAACAATCTAGAAACAGCGGTGGATTAACAGGTATATTCAACTAATCCACACAACATAAAATCCTCAGTTATACCATATTTATGGCGTAGCTGAGGATTTTTTAGGTTCTTCATCTTTTATGGTGGGAAGGTAAAACTTCCTGCTTTTTTTATAAGTATTCATACGCTATTGCTATATTAGTAGAAACCTTAAAATCAGTCATTCACATACATTTTGAAACATCTAAATAGTTTTTCATATTCACATCTTTAGCTATTTAAAATTATTGACATTGCAAAAGTGGTTGTTCCCATTTTTAAAATTATGATTATATTTTCTCATAGTCATCTTAGACGCTGTTTTAAATTGATATATTTATTAATTCCCTGTGTACGTTAATCAGTGAAATATCAACATGTTTGCAACATATTTTCACAATCATAGATATAAGAAATCCACCTACGATTCGAAATAGATATCTTAAAGCATATCTCAAGATATCCATTATGATGTAGATGGACAGTTTTTATATTAAGACGTTGTAATGACACGACACCTAACATAAATATAAATATGTGTGCATGAATTAGTTTTACATATTTTCAACATTAGGAAATGATCAATCTTGTCTATACCTGCTTATTCTTTAACCTTGTTTGATAACTAGCATTCATTTTAATCAATTCAGTTTTAAAGGTCTTCATTTGTCGATAGCCCATAAAATGATATTTACGTTCAATCATATAATCATATCTTTCTTTAAAATTCATTGGCACAACAGGATATTGATTTAAATTATCAAAATCAATATTGCCAGTTATGTCATTAACCTGCTTAAAATAATCAATAATTTTACTATGGTATTCATCCAAGTAGGGCTTTGCTTCACTAGAACCTAATGTCTTATTTTTGGCAAATACATCAATCTCTTGTTCTAAATTATCAAATACCTCTTTTGTAATATTTGTCATGTTATCACGCTTCTTTCAAACTAGCTTTATAACGTTTTTGTCCTTCTCTACAATCTTCTAATAATGGACAAATATCGCATTTAGGTTTTCGGGCTAAACAGTGGTATCTTCCAAAGAAAATGAGTTGATGATGGCTCCTATTCCATCTATCTCTAGGTATGACAGAACATAAACGGTCTTCTACCTGTCTCACATTATCTTTCCAACGATTAATACCTAAGCGTTTAGAAACACGTTCTACATGCGTATCAACAGCTAATGAAGGTTCATCAAATGCTACACTCATGACTACATTAGCTGTTTTACGTCCTACACCTGCTAAACTTTCTAATTCCTTATGTGTTTGTGGTATTTCTCCATTAAATTGATCAATCAAAGATTGACAAAGTTTCTTAATATTCTTAGCTTTGTTACGATACAAACCGATAGAACGAATATCATTCATAAGTTCTTCATCACTGACTGCCAAATAATCTTCAGGCGTTTTGTATTTTTTAAACAGCTCAGTTGTTACTCTATTTACTAGAACGTCTGTACATTGCGCTGACAATAATACAGCAATAGTTAATTCGAACGGATTATCATGTTTTAATTCACATTCTGCATCCGGAAACATATTTGCTATAACATCAACCATTTCTAATGCTTTTTTCTTACTTACCATCAAGGTTCTCCCCATTTAACCAATCAAATTTAGGTACCGTTTTAACTGTGTGCGTCATTTTCGGTTTATTGAATTTTTCTCTTATTTTTCTAGAATCGTCAATTGTTTTGACATTGTTTTTCTTCCAATTAAGTAAAATACGATCTATATATTTAAAGCTAAGTTTATTCAAACTATTCGCCTCGTCTAATGCCGCTTGTATAATTGCAGTATCGTGTTTATCAACATCAATCCATTGATTTAACGTTTCTATTTCATATGGAGATAACGGCCTTGCAAATGTATCCTCTAAAACTCTAAATAATTGTTTAAATTTTTCTTTACTATTTTGCTCTTTCGTTTCCATACTTTGTTGCTTCAATATATGACTTAATTTTTCGAAAAAAGGATCTAGATTCATATATTCGGTAAATCTACCTTCTTCATCTTTTTGAACTTGTAATTCTAGCAATTCACGTTGTATCAAATTTTGAATAACCATTGTAATATCACGTGGTTGCATAGTTGAGCCCTTCTGAAGTAATTCAATTGAAGGCTGTTTATTTGATGTTTCGGAAGCATAAATCAATTTAAGCAAAATGACTAAATCTTGCTCATCTAAACCTAAGTCACTGTAATGGTCTAATAATTCTCTTCGTATCACTACAGGTCTTGCTTTTAATTGATATTTATCCATGTTCGTGCCCCCTTTTAAATTTAACCATTACTTAATAGTATAAATCATTTTCTTTAATTTTCGACTAAAATGCTTAATATATTTAACTAGTAGCAAACAAATTTTAAATAACAGTATTTTTAGTCAAGTCCAGACTCCTGTGTAAAATGCTATACAATGTTTTTACCATTTCTACTTATCAAAATTGATGTATTTTCTTGAAGAATAAATCCATTCATCATGTAGGTCCATAAGAACGGCTCCAATTA
>NZ_JACVZM010000077.1:0-352 GCF_017151935.1 Staphylococcus sp. EG-SA-14
AGGATCAAACTCTCCATAAAAATTATGATGTTTGATTAGCTCATAAATACTAAATAATGTTTGTAACTTATAGTTACGTTTTTGGAATTAACGTTGACATATTGTCATTCAGTTTTCAATGTTCATTTTTCTTACCGACAAGAATTAATTATACATTTTATTAACATTTAAGTCAATAACTTTTTTTATCTTGTCGATTTTATTTTTTAACCAAAATTTGATTAAAAAACTGCCTGGCAACGTTCTACTCTAGCGGAACGTAAGTTCGACTACCATCGACGCTAAGGAGCTTAACTTCTGTGTTCGGCATGGGAACAGGTGTGACCTCCTTGCTATAGTCACCAGACATATG
>NZ_JACVZM010000078.1:0-329 GCF_017151935.1 Staphylococcus sp. EG-SA-14
GTAGCCGTATCGGAAGGTGCGGCTGGATCACCTCCTTTCTAAGGATATATTCGGAACATCTTCTTCAGAAGATGCGGAATAACGTGACATATTGTATTCAGTTTTGAATGTTTATTTAACATTCAAAAAATGGGCCTATAGCTCAGCTGGTTAGAGCGCACGCCTGATAAGCGTGAGGTCGGTGGTTCGAGTCCACTTAGGCCCACCATTATTTGTACATTGAAAACTAGATAAGTAAGTAAAATATAGATTTTACCAAGCAAAACCGAGTGAATAAAGAGTTTTAAATAAGCTTGAATTCATAAGAAATAATCGCTAGTGTTCGAAAG
>NZ_JACVZM010000079.1:0-325 GCF_017151935.1 Staphylococcus sp. EG-SA-14
ATTATTTCTTATGAATTCAAGCTTATTTAAAACTCTTTATTCACTCGGTTTTGCTTGGTAAAATCTATATTTTACTTACTTATCTAGTTTTCAATGTACAATTTCTTTTTAGTCAAGCGCTCGCATAAGCAATATCACTTTAACCAAAAAATATTTGAATGTTAAATAAACATTCAAAACTGAATACAATATGTCACATTATTCCGCATCTTCTGAAGAAGATGTTCCGAATATATCCTTAGAAAGGAGGTGATCCAGCCGCACCTTCCGATACGGCTACCTTGTTACGACTTCACCCCAATCATTTGTCCCACCTTCGACGGCT
>NZ_JACVZM010000080.1:0-321 GCF_017151935.1 Staphylococcus sp. EG-SA-14
AAAACGTTTGAATCTGACGAAACGAGAAAAGAGCGCAACGAGTTTAGTAGAGCTAAATGAGTAAGCGAGAGCCGAAGGAGAGGAAAGAAGCAAGCGATTGTCACAAGTCAAGAAAGGTTCTTAGCGACGATGGTAGCCAACTTACGTTCCGCTAGAGTAGAACGTTGCCAGGCAAGTTGAGACCGTAAGGTCTCTTTTTTTTATGTCTAAAACGTCAAAATAAAAAGCAAACACAAAGAAAAATGGCTTGGCGAAGTGAAAACGTTTGAATCTGACGAAACGAGAAAAGAGCGCAACGAGTTTAGTAGAGCTAAATGAGTA
>NZ_JACVZM010000081.1:0-319 GCF_017151935.1 Staphylococcus sp. EG-SA-14
ATACAATACTTCGTATTGAATGGCTTCGCTTTCCTAGGGTGCCGTCTCAGCCTCGGTCTTCGACTGGCACTGCTCCCTCAGGAGTCTCGCCATTAATACTACGTATTAACATGTAATTTTACTTTTACATACTTTAAAAAAATAAGACACTTTGCCCAACTTACACTACCAATAGAAACCTCTGTTAGAATTCCTCAAAATGATATTTCGCGATATGTTAATGAAATTGTTGAAACGATACCTGATAGCGAATTCGATGAATTCAGACATCATCGTGGCGCAACATCCTATCATCCAAAAATGATGTTAAAAATCATCT
>NZ_JACVZM010000082.1:0-270 GCF_017151935.1 Staphylococcus sp. EG-SA-14
GCTTACTTACAGCTCCCCAAAGCATATCGTCGTTAGTAACGTCCTTCATCGGCTTCTAGTGCCAAGGCATCCACCGTGCGCCCTTAATAACTTAATCTATG
Organism: Staphylococcus sp. EG-SA-14; assembly: GCF_017151935.1. NCBI lineage: Bacteria > Bacillati > Bacillota > Bacilli > Caryophanales > Staphylococcaceae > Staphylococcus > Staphylococcus sp. EG-SA-14. Next base: position 102 of record NZ_JACVZM010000082.1, read on the forward strand.
TTTCCACCATTTTTATAAGTCAAACGTTAACATGAAGTTACGTTCTTTTATAAAAAGATTTAAACGCGTTATTAATCTTGTGAGTGTTCTTTCGAACACTAGCGATTATTTCTTATGAATTCAAGCTTATTTAAAACTCTTTATTCACTCGGTTTTGCTTGGTAAAATC
>NZ_JACVZM010000083.1:0-267 GCF_017151935.1 Staphylococcus sp. EG-SA-14
TATGAAGGCTATTTTGGGTTTCACTCGAATGTCAGTTCGAGGAATAAATAAAGTTAAACGAGAGCTAGGTTTTGTATTAATGGCACTTAATATAAGGAAAATAGCAGCTCAACGAGCTGTACATTATCAAATACATTTAAAAAAAGAGGCTGGGACATAAATCCCTAAAAAAACAGCAGTAAGATAATTTTCAATTAGAAAATATCTTACTGCTGTTCTCTATTTATACAATACTTCGTATTGAATGGCTTCGCTTTCCTAGGGTGC
>NZ_JACVZM010000084.1:0-263 GCF_017151935.1 Staphylococcus sp. EG-SA-14
CCGTGTTACCGCCGTGAAAGGGCGGTGTCTTAACCGCTTGACCAAGGAGCCATGGCTCCACAGGTAGGACTCGAACCTACGACCGATCGGTTAACAGCCGATAGCTCTACCACTGAGCTACTGTGGATTAATATTATGCCTGGCAACGTTCTACTCTAGCGGAACGTAAGTTCGACTACCATCGACGCTAAGGAGCTTAACTTCTGTGTTCGGCATGGGAACAGGTGTGACCTCCTTGCTATAGTCACCAGACATATGAATGT
>NZ_JACVZM010000085.1:0-258 GCF_017151935.1 Staphylococcus sp. EG-SA-14
GTTAAGGCGTAAATGGTATCATGTTCTTGTGTTTTGGCAGTTAAATAGATAAAGGGGATATCTAATTTTTGCCTTTTCATTTCTTTGACAATGTCGTAACCATTAACTTCTGGCATCATGATATCAAGTACCATGATATCAATATCATTTGATAGTAAAGAAATTGCTTCTTTACCGCTAGTTGTCGTTGTTACTTTGTAACCTTCATATTCAAAATAGGTTTGACAAATGTCTACAATGTCTTGTTCATCATCCACG
>NZ_JACVZM010000086.1:0-255 GCF_017151935.1 Staphylococcus sp. EG-SA-14
AAGCTTACTTACAGCTCCCCAAAGCATATCGTCGTTAGTAACGTCCTTCATCGGCTTCTAGTGCCAAGGCATCCACCGTGCGCCCTTAATAACTTAATCTATGTTTCCACCATTTTTATAAGTCAAATGCTCACATACGGCTTCGTTTTCATTATTTTAAATGCTCATTTACATAAGTAAACTCTGCTTTAAAATAATTTAACTCATTGTCTGCTAAACGTTTTCTTTTATAAAAAGATTTAAACGCGTTATTAA
>NZ_JACVZM010000008.1:0-97524 GCF_017151935.1 Staphylococcus sp. EG-SA-14
AATTGGAGCCGTTCTTATGGACCTACATGATGAATGGATTTATTCTTCAAGAAAATACATCAATTTTGATAAGTAGAAATGGTAAAAACATTGTATAGCATTTTACACAGGAGTCTGGACTTGACTTATTTTTATAGCTAGAAAGTTAGATATTTGTATTTTTTTAAATAATAAGTGCCGTTGTTATCGTTCAATTTAATTAATGATAGATTAGTATTATTATAGCTAAAGTAGTATACCTGAGAAAATAGCTCAATGTATCTCTTTATTAATAAGTTATATCATAATTATTTTAGTGCATACTTTATGGAAGGGATATCAGGGAATGGCTTTCAATTAAAGAAGAGGTTTAAAAGGATTACAACAGAATGTTATGATTTTGTAGAAAGATATATAACAACGTTTTATAAAAACATAATATTGTTAATGGAAAATGAAATGTAAGGGGGATTTCGAGTGACTAAGAAAGTTTATTTTAACCACGATGGTGGTGTAGATGATTTAGTATCTCTATTTTTATTATTACAAATGGAAAACGTTCAATTGATAGGGGTCAGTACAATTGGTGCTGATTGTTATTTAGAGCCATCTTTGAGCGCATCAGTAAAAATTATTAATCGTTTTTCAAATGAAGATATTCAAGTTGCGCCATCATATGAACGAGGAAAAAATCCATTTCCTAAAGAATGGCGTATGCATGCCTTTTTTATGGACGCATTGCCAATTTTAAATGAGCCAGTCAAACATGTTGCTTCAAATGTGAGCGACAAAGAAGCCTTTGAAGACATTATTCAAACTTTAAAGAGACAATCAGAAAAAGTAACATTATTATTTACAGGCCCGCTTACAGATTTAGCAAAAGCACTACAAAAAGATTCATCTATCGTTCAGTATATAGAAAAATTAGTTTGGATGGGTGGCACCTTTTTACCAAAAGGAAATGTTGAAGAACCTGAGCATGATGGTTCTGCAGAATGGAATGCATATTGGGATCCAGAAGCGGTTAAAATTGTTTTTGATAGCGATATAGAGATTGATATGGTTGCTTTAGAAAGTACGAATCAAGTACCGCTAACGTTAGATGTTAGACAAAGATGGGCGAATGAACGCCAATATACGGGCATTGATTTTTTAGGAGTAAGTTATGCAGCGGTACCACCATTAACACACTTTATAACAAATTCTACTTACTTTTTATGGGATGTTTTAACGACTGCTTATATTGGTAACAAGGACTTGGTTCATTCAATTGAGAAAAAAGTCGATGTAATAAGTTATGGACCAAGTCAAGGTAAGACATTTGAGTGTAAAGATGGGCGCAAAATTAATGTCATAAATCATGTAGATAACAACGCATTTTTTGATTATATAACTGCACTTGCTAAAAAAGTAAATTAACAGCTGTGTAGAATAATTAAGGTTTTAATTTATATAGAACAACTTATTGTAAACTTTTCGTTTCTTAAAGTTTACAATGGTGCTATAATAATGGTCATGAAATACGAAAGGAAGTAAAAAATGACAACAAAACAGTTAGTATATACAGCTTTAATGACAGCGATTATCGCTATTTTAGGATTGGTACCGGTAATTCCACTACCATTTTCTTCAGTACCAATTGTACTTCAAAACATTGGTATTTTCTTAGCAGGTGTGATTTTAGGACGTAAATATGGCACATTAAGTGTTATCGTCTTTTTATTATTAGTAGTTGCTGGCTTGCCATTGTTATCAGGTGGTCGCGGTGGCATCGGTGTATTCGCAGGTCCTTCAGCAGGGTTTTTACTATTATATCCAGTTGTAGCATTCATGATTGGTGCGATTCGAGATAGATTCATCAATGAAATTAATTTCTGGATTTTATTCGTTGGTATTTTAGTTTTTGGTGTTATAGCATTAGATGTTATTGGTACATTGATTATGGGCATGATTATTAACATACCATTTACGAAAGCTATTTCAATTTCATTAGCTTATTTGCCTGGTGATATATTAAAAGCAATTGTAGCAAGTTTGATTGGTACAGCTTTACTTAATCACTCGCAGTTTCGTCAAATTATGGGAATAAAATAATCATATTTAAGATAGTAAAGTAATTGAATAAGTTGCTTTGAAATTTATAAAAGTGAAAGGAGTAGGTGTCAATGGCTAGTATAAGTATGTCAGATATATATTGTAACGGCACTATATTTGAAAATGACGACGAGCAGTTGATTTATTTAACGCCTTCTTTTCCACAACGATACACAAGCAACACATGGATATATAAAAAGACGCCTACCCAAGAGCGATGGCTGAAAGACTTAGAACGTCAACATCAATTACATACAAATCAAGGTTCAAATCATTATGCGTTTAGTTTCCCGGAAAATGAACAACTTGATAATCATTGGATGGCTATGTTTAAAGATATGAATTTTGAACTAGGTATTATGGAATTGTATGCCATAGAAAGTGATGCGCTTGCCAATTTGCCGCGTAACTCTGACGTTGAAATTGCCATCGTTGACGAGTCGCATATAGATGCCTATTTAAAAGTTGCATATCAATTTAGTTTACCATTTGGAAAAGACTATGCAGATGCACATGAAGAAATGGTAAGGGAACATTATCAAAAAGATGTGATTAAACGCTTAGTAGCTTATTTAAATAATGAACCTATTGGCGTTGTAGATGTCATTGAAAGTGAAAATTACATTGAATTAGATGGATTTGGTGTATTAGAACAATTTCGACACCAAGGAATTGGATCTACAATTCAATCGTTGATAGGTGAATACGCCATATCAAAAAATCATAAACCAATCATATTAGTTACAGATGGTGAAGATACAGCAAAAGATATGTATGCAAAGCAAGGTTATGTCTATCAATCGTTTTGTTATCAAATATTAAAAGAAGATATTGGAAATTAACGATTGATGATATGTTTGTATTAGAATAAAAAAGCAGTAAGCTGGTTTCGAGTAGAAATCAACTTACTGCTTTTTAAATTATTTTGAGCTACTTATACTTATAAAAATAGTGCTTTTATATTGTTGATTCATGTAGAATATCGTTCATTATGACACACTATAATGAATATGTTATTGTTCAGAATCAATGATACGTTCTGGATGACTGTATATATTAAAGCCACCATTTCGAATAAATCCTACTGCCGTAATATTTAGGTCATTAGCTAAGGTTACAGCAAGCGTTGTCGGAGCTGATTTAGATAAAATGACGCCAACACCGATTTTCGCGGCTTTAATTAAAATTTCTGATGAAATACGTCCACTAAAAATTAATACTTTATCTCGGACAGTAATATGTCGCTGGATACAAAATCCATATAATTTATCTAGAGCGTTATGTCTACCAATGTCTTGTCGATGTACAAAAAATGTCAAACCATCGCTTATAGCAGCATTATGTAAGCCACCTGTTTCTTGGTAAATATGACTTGCACTTTGTAATCGAGTCATCATGTTAATAATTTGCATTGGAGTTAAAGTGATTTTAGACATAGATGTTTTAGCGATAGCAGCATCATTTTGAAAATAAAACTCACGACTCTTTCCGCAACAAGATGCAATCATTCGTTTTGTGGAATATTGAAAGCGATCGCCTAAATCTTTATTAAGTTCAACATGGGCAAAACCTTTACTATCATCAATCAGTACAGATTTTAATTCATCTCGCTTTAAAATGGCACCTTCCGAAGCCAGAAATCCAATGACTAACTCCTCAAGGTTTGTTGGACTGCATATAACAGTCGCAAATTCTTCACCATTCACCATAATTGTAAGTGGAAATTCTGTCACATATTGATCTGTTGTATTGAATAATTTTCCATCTTCATATCTAACAATTGGTTGACCTAAAGATACATCTTTGTTCATTATCTAACCCCTTTAATTAGCTTAAACTTTATTTTAAAGCAATTTGCTTAAAATTTTAACATATTTGCTTAAGTTTGAAATTTGATTGATAAAAATTAATAGCGAGCAATCTGTTTGATTTAAATTGAATTCGAGAATATACATACTAGGGCATCAATTAATAAATATCAATCTTATGCAAATTTGACAATTGTTTGAATCAATATATAAACAGGCAACGGTTCTTTTCAAATATAATAGTAAGTGTATAATGAAAATGTAAATATTATTAAAAATGGGGGTTCACTCAATGAAATTGAAACGTTTATTTGCTGTTGTGATTGCAATGCTTTTAGTATTAGCTGGTTGCTCTAATTCTAACGATAATAATGAAAGTAAAAAAGATGACGCAGACAATGGTAAGAAACAAGAGATTCAAGTTGCAGCGGCAGCAAGTTTAACAGATGTAACCAAGAAATTAGCTTCAGAATTTAAAAAAGAGCATAAAAATGCTGATATTAAATTTAACTATGGTGGATCAGGGACATTAAGAAAACAAATTGAATCAGGCGCACCTGTTGACGTATTTATGTCTGCAAATACTAAAGATGTAGATGTATTAAAAGACAAGAATAAAGCGCATGATACATATAAATATGCGAAAAATAGTCTAGTATTAATTGGTGATAAAGATTCAAATTACACTTCAGTAAAAGACTTAAAAGACAATGATAAATTAGCATTAGGTGAAGTGAAAACTGTACCAGCAGGAAAATATGCGAAACAGTATTTAGATAACAATAACTTATTTAAAGAAGTCGAAAGTAAAATCGTTTATGCTAAAGATGTAAAACAAGTATTAAATTATGTTGAAAAGGGTAATTCGAAACAAGGTTTTGTGTATAAAACTGACTTATATAAACAAAATAAAAAAATTGATACTGTAAAAGTAATTAAAGAAGTAGAACTTAAGAAGCCAATCACATACGAAGCTGGTGCTACATCAGATAGTAAATTAGCAAAAGAGTGGATGGAATTCTTAAAATCAGATAAAGCTAAAGAAATACTAAAAGAATACCACTTTGCAGCATAAGGAGTTGTAATCCATGCCTGACTTAACACCTTTTTGGATATCAATACGAGTTGCTGTAATCAGTACGATTATTGTAACGGTTTTAGGTATTTTTATATCTAAATGGTTGTATCGTCGTAAGGGTTCGTGGGTTAAAGTATTGGAAAGTTTATTGATATTACCTATTGTTTTGCCGCCAACGGTATTAGGTTTTATTCTATTAATCATCTTCTCGCCAAGAGGACCAATCGGTCAATTCTTTGCGAATGTACTACATTTACCTGTAGTGTTCACTTTGACAGGTGCTGTGATAGCATCTGTCATTGTTAGTTTTCCACTAATGTATCAACATACTGTGCAAGGCTTCAGAGGTATAGACACGAAAATGATTAATACAGCTAGAACGATGGGAGCAAGTGAAACGAAAATTTTCCTCAAATTAATTTTACCATTAGCTAAACGCTCTATTTTAGCAGGTATAATGATGAGTTTTGCTCGTGCATTAGGTGAGTTTGGTGCTACATTAATGGTTGCAGGATATATTCCAAATAAAACGAATACACTACCTTTAGAAATATACTTCTTAGTGGAACAAGGTAGAGAAAATGAAGCGTGGTTATGGGTATTAGTGCTAGTCGCATTCTCTATTGTGGTTATATCTACAATTAATTTATTGAATAAAGATAAATATAAGGAGGTCGACTAGATGCTTAAAATCAATGTGAAATATCAATTAAAGAACACTTTAATTCGCATCAATATAGATGATACTGAACCAAAAATTTATGCAGTTCGTGGTCCATCTGGCATTGGTAAAACTACTGTTTTAAATATGATTGCCGGATTACGTAAAGCAGATGAAGCTATTATCGAAGTGAATGGGCAATTACTTACTGATACGGCAAAAAACGTGAATGTTAAAATTCAACAACGACGTATTGGATATCTGTTTCAAGACTACCAATTGTTTCCTAATATGACGGTCTATAAAAATATTACTTTTATGGCTGAACCATCTGAACACATCGATCAATTAATTCAAACTTTAAACATTGATCATTTGATGAAACAATATCCTATGACATTGTCAGGTGGAGAGGCACAACGTGTAGCACTTGCACGTGCACTTAGCACGAAACCAGATTTAATTTTATTAGATGAACCTTTTTCTAGTTTGGATGATACTACAAAAGATGAGAGTATTACATTAGTTAAACGTATTTTCAACGAATGGCAAATACCAATCATATTTGTGACACATTCAAACTATGAAGCAGAACAAATGGCTCATGAAATTATTACAATTGGGTAATCATTTATTTGCCATTAAAGAGTTTAGAACGTATTTAAAATTGTAGAAGTGAATGCTTCTATCAGCATTTTAATGATGTTTTAAACTCTTTTTTAGGGGCAGTTTTTTTGAGAGACATTGACGCGCGTCATATAATGAAAGTAATGATAAAAAGAAAGGATAACTTAATGTGAGTCAAGAACGTTATTCAAGGCAAATTTTATTTAAACAAATAGGTGAAATAGGTCAAAGCAAAATAAATCAAAAATGTGCGTTGATTATTGGTATGGGCGCATTAGGTACACATGTGGCCGAAGGACTTGTTAGAGCAGGCATTGCCAAACTAATCATTGTTGATAGAGATTATATTGAATTTAGTAATTTACAAAGACAAACATTGTTTACTGAAGAAGATGCTTTGAAAATGATGCCTAAGGTGGTTGCAGCTAAAAAGCATTTGCTAGCGTTACGTAGTGATGTTGATATTGATGATTATATTGCCCATGTGGATTATTATTTTTTGGAAACACATGGACAGGACGTTGACGTTATTATTGATGCAACCGATAACTTTGAAACACGACAACTGATTAATGATTTTGCATATAAATATCGTATACCTTGGATTTATGGTGGTGTTGTACAGAGTACATATACAGAAGCTGCATTTATACCTGGTAAAACACCTTGCTTTAACTGTTTGGTACCACAATTGCCAGCATTAAATTTAACATGTGATACAGTAGGGGTCATTCAACCTGCCGTGACGATGGCAACAAGTTTACAATTAAGAGATGCGATGAAAGTATTAACGGAACAACCAATTGACACAAAAATAACTTATGGCGATATTTGGGAAGGTAGTCATTATTCATTTGGTTTCAGTAAAATGCAACGTTCAGACTGTACAACTTGTGGAGATGTACCAAGTTATCCGTATTTAAACAAGAATGAACAACGTTATGCAACATTGTGTGGTAGAGACACTGTACAGTATGAAAATGCATCAATTACACACGACATTCTTGTTCAATTTTTAAAACAACATCAGTTAAATTATCGCAGTAATTCGTATATGGTTATGTTTGAATTTAAAGGACACCGCATTGTTGCTTTTAAAGGTGGAAGGTTTTTAATACATGGCATGACACGCACATCAGATGCCACACATCTAATGAATTTATTGTTTGGATAAAAAAAGATAAGACAAAAGGAGTGTAATATTATGGGCGAACATCAAAACGTTAAATTGAATCGTACAGTTAAAGCAGCCGTACTAACGGTATCAGATACTAGAGACTTTGATACAGATAAAGGTGGTCAATGCGTGCGCCAACTATTACAAGCAGATGACGTTGAAGTGAGTGACGCACATTATACAATTGTGAAAGATGAAAAAGTAGCCATCACGACGCAGGTGAAGAAGTGGTTAGAAGAAGATATTGATGTCATCATTACGACTGGTGGAACAGGTATTGCACAACGTGATGTGACGATTGAAGCAGTAAAACCACTTTTAACTAAAGAGATAGAAGGCTTTGGGGAATTGTTTAGATATTTGAGTTATGTTGAAGATGTTGGCACGCGTGCATTATTGTCTCGTGCTGTAGCAGGTACAGTTAATAATAAATTGATATTTTCGATTCCAGGATCAACAGGCGCAGTTAAATTAGCATTAGAAAAGCTCATTAAACCAGAATTAAATCATCTGATTCATGAGCTTACAAAATAATTTATTGATTTGATTGGCGTTGAAAATCTCCAGATTTACCGCCAGACTTGCTTTCAAGGTAGGTTTCGCCAATAATCATACCTTTATCAACTGCTTTCGTCATGTCGTAAATGGTTAAAGCCGTTGCTGATGCAGCGGTTAAAGCTTCCATTTCAACACCGGTTTTGCCAGTTGTAGAGACAGTTGTTTGAATGTTTAAAGTATAAAGGGGTGCATTTGTTTCATCCCAGCTGAAGTGAACATCTATGCCAGTCAATGGTAATGGATGGCACATCGGAATAAGTGTTGATGTATTTTTGGCAGCCATAATACCAGCGATTTGAGCAGTGTTCAATACATTGCCTTTGGTATTGGTGTTATTAGAAATCTGCTTAAAAATAGTTTCATTTACAGTAATGCTTGAATGAGCGACAGCAGTTCTTTTTGTAATTTGTTTGTCTGATACATCGACCATTTTGGCGTGGCCTTGTTGATTAATATGAGTAAACTCAGTCATTTTACCCCTCCTAGTGCATCTAGTATATCATGAAAAAATAAAAGTTTTGGAGATGATTTTTAATGGTAGTAGAAAAAAGAAACCCAATCCCAGTTAAAGAAGCAATTCAACGTATCGTTAATCAGCAGAGTTCAATGCCGGCAATTACGGTAGCACTTGAAAAAAGTCTAAATCATATCTTAGCAGAAGATATTGTAGCTACTTATGATATACCAAGGTTTGATAAATCACCTTATGATGGTTTTGCAATTCGCAGTGTTGATTCACAAGGGGCAAGTGGTCAGAATCGCATTGAGTTTAAAGTGATTGATCATATTGGTGCAGGTTCAGTTTCTGATAAATTAGTTGGGGATCACGAAGCGGTGCGTATTATGACTGGAGCACAAATACCTAATGGCGCAGATGCTGTTGTTATGTTTGAACAAACGATTGAACTAGAAGATACATTTACAATTCGTAAACCATTTTCAAAAAATGAAAATATATCTTTAAAAGGTGAAGAAACAAAGACAGGCGATGTTGTTCTAAAAAAAGGACAAGTAATTAATCCAGGGGCTATCGCGGTCCTTGCAACATATGGCTATGCAGAGGTTAAAGTTATTAAGCAACCGAGTGTCGCTGTTATTGCAACAGGAAGCGAATTATTAGATGTTAATGATGTATTAGAAGATGGAAAAATTCGTAACTCTAATGGCCCAATGATTCGTGCCTTAGCAGAAAAATTAGGTCTTGAAGTTGGTATTTACAAAACACAAAAAGATGATTTAGATAGTGGCATCCAAGTCGTTAAAGAAGCTATGGAAAAACATGATATCGTTATTACAACGGGCGGAGTTTCTGTTGGAGATTTTGACTATTTACCTGAGATTTATAAGGCTGTAAAGGCGGAAGTGTTATTTAATAAAGTAGCAATGCGTCCTGGTAGCGTAACAACGGTTGCATTTGTAGATGGAAAGTATTTGTTTGGATTATCTGGAAATCCATCAGCTTGTTTTACAGGATTTGAACTATTTGTGAAACCAGCTGTTAAACATATGTGTGGCGCACTAGAAGTCTTCCCGCAAATAATTAAAGCAACATTAATGGAAGATTTTACCAAGGCAAACCCATTCACACGATTTATACGTGCTAAAGCAACGTTAACAAGTGCTGGAGCTACTGTAGTACCTTCAGGATTCAATAAATCAGGTGCGGTTGTAGCGATTGCACATGCTAACTGTATGGTCATGTTACCAGGAGGGTCACGTGGTTTTAAAGCGGGGCATACAGTAGATATTATATTGACTGAATCTGACGCTGCTGAAGAGGAACTTCTTTTATGATTTTACAAATTGTAGGTTACAAAAAGTCTGGTAAGACAACATTGATGAGGCATATTGTCTCTTTCTTAAAGTCACATGGTTATACAGTTGCTACTATTAAACATCATGGGCATGGTAAGGAAGATATTCAATTACAGGATTCAGACGTCGATCACATGAAGCATTTTGAAGCGGGGGCAGATCAAAGTATTGTACAAGGTTTTCAATATCAGCAAACTGTAACACGTGTAGATAATCAAAATCTTACTCAAATTATTGAAAAATCTGTTACAATTGACACCAATATCGTATTAGTTGAAGGCTTTAAAAATGCTGATTTTGAAAAAGTCGTAGTCTATCGAAATGAAGAAGAGTTGCAAGTATTACAACAATTGTCGAATGTTTGTTATAGCATTAATGTAAGGGAGCATGAAGATTTTACAGCATTTGAGCAATGGTTATTAAATAAAATTAAAAATGATTGTGATACACAATTAACATAGAGGATTGAAATGAATGAAACAATTTGAAATCGTGACAGAACCGATACAAACAGAACAATATCGTGAATTCACTATAAATGAATATCAAGGTGCAGTAGTTGTTTTTACCGGTCATGTTCGCGAATGGACTAAAGGCGTCAAAACGGAATATTTAGAATATGAAGCGTATATTCCAATGGCTGAAAAGAAATTGGCACAAATTGGAGATGAAATAAATGAAAAATGGCCTGGAACGATAACGAGTATTGTTCATAGAATAGGGCCATTACAAATTTCAGATATCGCTGTATTAATTGCGGTTTCTTCACCGCATCGTAAAGATGCCTATCGAGCAAATGAATATGCAATTGAGCGTATAAAAGAAATTGTTCCGATTTGGAAAAAAGAAATTTGGGAAGATGGTTCAAAATGGCAAGGGCATCAAAAAGGGAATTATGAAGAAGCGAAGAGGGAGGAATAAGAGAGATGAAGGTACTTTACTTCGCAGAAATTAAAGATATATTACAAAAAGCACAGGAAGATATTGTGCTTGAACAAGCATTGACTGTACAACAATTTGAAGATTTATTGTTTGAACGTTATCCGCAAATCAATAATAAAAAGTTTCAAGTTGCTGTAAATGAGGAATTTGTACAAAAATCGGATTTCATTCAACCTAATGATACTGTTGCATTAATTCCACCGGTTAGTGGAGGTTAAGGGAGCATGAAAGCAATAATTCTTGCAGGTGGTCATTCAGTGCGATTTGGTAAGCCCAAAGCTTTTGCGGAAGTGAACGGTGAGACCTTTTATAGTAGAGTAATTAAGACATTAGAATCAACAAATATGTTCAATGAAATTATTATTAGTACAAATGCGCAATTGGCAACGCAATTTAAATATCCAAATGTTGTTATAGATGATGAGAATCATAATGATAAAGGTCCATTAGCAGGAATTTATACAATCATGAAGCAACATCCTAAAGAAGAATTGTTTTTTGTCGTTTCTGTTGATACACCAATGATTACTGGTAAAGCTGTAAGCACGTTGTATCAGTTTTTAGTTTCTCATCTTATTGAAAATCATTTAGATGTCGCAGCTTTTAAAGAAGATGGACGTTTTATTCCAACAATTGCATTTTATAGTCCGAATGCATTAGGCGCTATAACTAAAGCACTACATTCTGATAATTACAGTTTTAAAAATGTATATCATGAATTATCAACGGATTATTTGGATGTAAGGGATGTAGATGCGCCCTCATATTGGTACAAAAATATAAATTATCAGCATGATTTGGACGCTTTAATTCAAAAATTGTAAGCTGTTAGGAGGTCCACAAATGGTAGAACAAATAAAAGATAAACTAGGACGTCCCATCCGTGACTTACGGTTATCTGTGACAGATCGGTGTAACTTTAGGTGTGATTATTGCATGCCTAAAGAGGTATTTGGAGATGATTTCGTATTTTTACCTAAAAATGAACTTTTAACGTTTGATGAAATGGCTAGAATCGCTAAGGTATATGCAGAATTAGGTGTAAAAAAAATACGCATTACAGGTGGAGAACCATTGATGCGACGGGATTTAGATGTACTTATAGCTAAATTAAATCAAATCGATGGTATTGAAGATATTGGTTTGACTACAAATGGTTTGTTATTAAAAAAGCATGGACAAAAGTTATATGATGCTGGGCTGCGCAGAATTAATGTCAGTTTGGATGCTATTGATGATACGCTATTTCAATCAATCAATAATCGTAATATTAAAGCGACTACGATTTTAGAACAAATTGATTACGCGACGTCTATTGGTTTGAATGTAAAAGTAAATGTTGTTATACAAAAAGGTATTAACGATGATCAAATCATACCAATGCTTGAATATTTTAAAGATAAACATATAGAGATTCGATTTATAGAATTTATGGATGTTGGTAATGATAATGGATGGGATTTCAGTAAAGTTGTAACTAAAGATGAAATGCTTACAATGATAGAGCAGCACTTTGAAATCGATCCTGTAGAACCAAAATATTTTGGGGAAGTAGCAAAATATTATCGCCATAAGGATAATGGTGTTCAATTTGGTTTGATTACAAGTGTTTCACAATCATTTTGTTCTACATGTACACGCGCAAGGCTGTCATCAGATGGGAAGTTTTACGGATGTTTATTTGCAACTGTCGATGGATTTAACGTTAAAGCGTTTATTCGTTCTGGCGTGACCGACGAAGAATTAAAAGAACAATTTAAAGCTTTATGGCAAATAAGAGATGATCGATATTCAGATGAGAGAACTGCTCAAACAGTTGCCAATCGTCAACGTAAAAAGATAAACATGAATTATATTGGTGGTTAATGTGTAGGGACCACTACATATTAAATCATTAGAGATGTTTTAATATTTCTGTCTTACTCCCTAAAATACAATATTATTTATTAAAGTAAAAACGGTCATATCTATGCCAGATTTAATAGAAATGATCGTTTTTAAAGTTTTTACAAATTGGCGGGGCCCCAACACAGAAGCTGACGAAAAGTCAGCATACAATAATGTGCAAGTTGGCGGGGCCCCAACATAGAGAATTTCAAAAAGAAATTCTACAGACAATGCAAGTTGCGGAACGGGGCCCCAACACAGAAGCTGACAAAAGTCAGCATACAATAATGTGCAAGTTGGCGGGGCCCCAACATAGAGAATTTCAAAAGAAATTCTACAGACAATGCAAGTTGGGGAACAACGAAATAAATTTTATGAGAATATCATTTCTATCCTACTCTTAAGAATCACTACATAATAAATCTTTAGTGGTTCTTTAACATTGATGTCACACTCCATGCCATTGAGTTGTAATATATCTTTTTTAGGTATAAATGTTGTCGAATAAACAACAAGTTGTCCAAAAGATATAAATCTAAACAAGATATAGCCAGCAATTTAATATTTGTAATAGATAAAATGCTAAGTTTGATATATAATAAATTTAAGTAATTGTATAATAATATGAATTACAAACATCTAAGAAGAAACATAGGAGGCATCATATTATGAGTAATAAAGTTCAACGTTTTATAGAAGCAGAAAGGGAGTTAAGTCAGTTAAAGCACTGGTTAAAAACAACACATAAGATTTCAATTGAAGAATTTGTAGTACTTTTTAAAGTGTATGAAGCTGAAAAGATTAGCGGTAAAGAATTGAGAGATACATTACATTTTGAAATGCTATGGGATACAAGTAAAATCGATGTGATTATCCGTAAAATCTATAAAAAAGAGCTTATTTCTAAATTGCGTTCTGAAACGGATGAAAGACAAGTATTCTATTTCTATAGTACTTCTCAAAAGAAATTGTTAGATAAAATTACTAAAGAAATAGAAGTGTTAAGCGTTACAAACTAAAAACTTAAAAAGCATGCCAATCAGTACATCATAATTGCGTCTTGGGGACAGACAAATGATGAATAGAGATTGGCATGCTTTTTATTTTTGAATATAAATATTTAGTTCATGGCATTTCTAGTTACATGACGTCCATGAATTAAGAAGTAAACAAGCATAGTAATGATTGCTAAAGCGGCCATAAAGCCGAAGATTTCACTATATGAAAACATATGAGTAAATAACCCAAGGAATGATGGACCGAAGCCGACACCTGCATCTAGACCAACGTAAAAAGTAGATGTCGCGATACCATATTTAATCGGAGGTGAGACTTTTATCGCAATAGATTGCATTGCAGATGATAAATTTCCATACCCTAAACCTAGGCAAGCACCAGCAAGTAATATTAACCAGCTTTGATAGCTTGAAATTAAGCATACAAATGAAAGGAAAAGCATGATAAATGCTGGGTAGACAATAATATTTTCATTTTTATCATCCATCAATCTACCAGCAATAGGTCTAGTAATTAACGATGCTATAGCATAGCAAATAAAGAAATAGCTTGCTGCAGTTACTAGGTGTCGCTCTAAAGCAAATGCTTGTAAATAAGTTAGGATGGACGCATAGGTAACGCCAATTAAAAGCATAATTACAGCAACAGGAATGGCCTCTTTTGCAATAAATTGATGAATACTAAATCTTGGTTTATCAATGACATTAGTTTCAGTTTTATTATTTGTTACTTCGAAATCAACTTTTATAAATAATGAGATAATGAGTCCGAGTATGCCTAATATGACACAAATAATAAACAGTAAATCAATTGGGTATTTTGTAATAAGTAACATGCCTAGAAATGGGCCAATCGCTGTACCTAATACTAAACTTAAGGAAAATAAACTGATGCCTTCACTTTTTCTATTAACAGGGGTAACGTATGCCGCAATAGTACCTGTTGCAGTTGTCACAACTGCAGTTGCGATACCGTTTATGAGACGTACAAAGATTAAAAAAGCTAAAGATCCATCAATAAAATAAAGTAATTGCGTGATAATTAAAGCAATTAAACCAATAAATAATAATCGTTTAGGTCCGATTTGATTTACAAATTTACCTGTAGCAAATCGACCAATTAAAGACCCGACAATAAATAGTCCTACAACTAATCCGGCTAATGAATCGGAAGCGTCGAAAGCTTGCTTACTATAGCCAGCAATAACTACAAGTAACAAATACATGCATAGGTATACGATAAAGTTGACAAAAAAGTTGATTGTAAAACTTTTGGTGAAAATAGGTGATTTATTTAATGAGCCTTGATTAGTCATTGTGTGTCTCCTTTAATAATATTTTATGAATTTGATTCATCACATTTATGGTTTCTTGCATTTGATCTTGCGAAATGTTTGTTTTGGCAACTACTGCTTGTTGGAGCTTTTGTACATCAAGACAAACAATCTCATATAATTCATGCCCTTTAGGTGTTAAAGTTAAAAACTTTTGTCGTTTATCCTCTAAACTGTTTTCAACTGTTATAAGGTCATTTTCTATTAGAGCTTTTAAAGTTTTTCTTGCAGTAGGCTTTTCAATTGCACGTCTATGTGAAATTTCAATAAGAGTAGTGGGCTGATGTTTAGCGATATCGCGTAAGATTAACCATTGGCCATAATATATATTGTGTTTTTCTAAAATCGGCTCGGCTAATTTTAAATAGGGGCGATATATTGTTATAAAACTATTGAAAAATTCTTGTGATAGCATAGTGACATCTCCTAAGACAAAATAGTTAGCTTAGCTAACCTTTTTACAACAATAGTAATTATAAAACGGGAGCAATTAGAAATCAATATATAATTATTAAGAGCAAAAATATTTATACTTTGTTAAAATAAGCGTAATTACATGTAAATAGGGGGATACTAATGATATTGAAATTTGATCACATCATTCATTATATAGATCAGTTAGATCGGTTTAGTTTTCCAGGAGATGTTATAAAATTACATTCAGGTGGGTATCATCATAAATATGGAACATTCAATAAATTAGGTTATATCAATGAAAATTATATTGAGCTACTGGATGTAGAAAATAATGAAAAGTTGAAAAAGATGGCAAAAACGATAGAAGGTGGAGTCGCTTTTGCTACTCAAATTGTTCAAGAGAAGTATGAGCAAGGCTTTAAAAATATTTGTTTGCGTACAAATAATATTGAGGCAGTTAAAAATAAACTACAAAGTGAGCGGGTTGAAGTAGTAGGTCCGATTCAAATGGAAAGAGATACACATAAAGATGGTAAGGTAAAGTGGCAATTGCTTTATATAATGAATCAGGATGATGATGAAATTAAGCCACCATTTTTTATTCAATGGGAAGAAAGTGATTCCATGCGTACTAAAAAATTGCAAAAATATTTTCAAAAACAATTTTCAATTGAAACTGTTATTGTGAAAAGTAAAAACCGATCACAAACAGTATCGAATTGGTTGAAATGGTTTGATATGGACATTGTAGAAGAGAATGACCATTACACAGATTTGATTTTAAAAAATGATGATATTTATTTTAGAATTGAAGATGGTAAAGTTTCAAAATATCATTCGGTTATCATAAAAGACGCACAAGCAACTTCACCATATTCAATTTTTATCAGAGGTGCTATTTATCGCTTTGAACCATTAGTATAAATATACGTAAGTGCTATGAGCGAGAATGCCCATATGAATAATGGCAAGCACAATGGAAAGAATCGTTAATATATTATTTAATCGTGATGACTTAATTAAAATGAAAAAGATTGATAATATAAATGTGAAAAAGATAAGTATAACCCGTAAACTAAAGTAATTCACGGTGAGAGGTTGACTCAATGTCATAATGATTGCAACGATGTTCATAATTATAAATAGACTTAAAATAATTGTTCTCATATCAAACACCTCATTGTTAGATTATTGACATTATAACAGGGGTAATTGTATATGAACATTAATGTGGTTGCTTGAGGAAAAATTTATTCATTGAAGTCAAGTTGGTTCATTTTAGAAATGAATATCGTGTTAGATGATGAAAGTATATTGAAGTATAGGTAACTAGTTGAAAAGTATTAATTGTACGATAACATTAAATTTAACACGAAACATAGATATAAAATGATTCACAATTAAAATGGGTAAATTTGAACTTGCTAAACTATTAATTGGAGCATGGACATTTCAAAAATAAGAGTTCAAATCTTACACAAGCTCTGAATCGACACTATAAGATACAAACTGTATAATTAAAGGTATTGTTAAATAGAAGGAGATATCATAAATCATGGAAAAGATGCATATCACTAATCAGGAACATGACGCATTTGTTAAATCCCACCCCAATGGAGATTTATTACAATTAACGAAATGGGCAGAAACAAAGAAATTAACTGGATGGTACGCGCGAAGAATCGCTGTAGGTCGTGACGGTGAAGTTCAGGGTGTTGCGCAGTTACTTTTTAAAAAAGTACCTAAATTACCGTATACGCTATGTTATATTTCACGTGGTTTTGTTGTTGATTATAGTAATAAAGAAGCGTTAAATGCATTGTTAGACAGTGCAAAAGAAATTGCTAAAGCTGAGAAAGCGTATGCAATTAAAATCGATCCTGATGTTGAAGTTGATAAAGGTACAGATGCTTTGCAAAATTTGAAAGCGCTTGGTTTTAAACATAAAGGATTTAAAGAAGGTTTATCAAAAGACTACATCCAACCACGTATGACTATGATTACACCAATTGATAAAAATGATGATGAGTTATTAAATAGTTTTGAACGCCGAAATCGTTCAAAAGTGCGCTTGGCTTTAAAGCGAGGTACGACAGTGGAACGATCTGATAGAGAAGGTTTAAAAACATTTGCTGAATTAATGAAAATCACTGGGGAACGCGATGGCTTCTTAACGCGTGATATTAGTTACTTTGAAAATATTTATGATGCGTTGCATGAAGATGGAGATGCTGAACTATTTTTAGTAAAGTTGGATCCAAAAGAAAATATAGCGAAAGTAAATCAAGAATTGAATGAACTTCATGCCGAAATTACTAAATGGCAGCAGAAGATGGAAACATCTGAAAAGCAAGCTAAAAAAGCGCAAAATATGATTAATGATGCGCAAAATAAAATTGCTAAAAATGAAGATTTAAAACGAGACCTAGAAGCTTTAGAAAAGGAACATCCTGAAGGTATTTATCTTTCTGGTGCACTATTAATGTTTGCTGGCTCAAAATCATATTACTTATATGGTGCGTCTTCTAATGAATTTAGAGATTTTTTACCAAATCATCATATGCAGTATACGATGATGAAGTATGCACGTGAACATGGTGCAACAACTTACGATTTCGGTGGTACAGATAATGATCCAGATAAAGACTCAGAACATTATGGCTTATGGGCATTTAAAAAAGTGTGGGGAACATACTTAAGTGAAAAGATTGGTGAATTTGATTATGTATTGAATCAGCCATTGTACCAATTAATTGAGCAAGTTAAACCGCGTTTAACAAAAGCTAAAATTAAAATATCTCGTAAATTAAAACGAAAATAGATTAACGACTGAAATCTGAACGCTCATAAGACTGTCATTTGCGTTCAGATTTTTTTACACAATATAGAATGGTTGAGTAAAATATTTTTGAATATAGTGAAAGAGGGGGAAGTACTGTGATAAAAAAACTATTACAATTTTCTTTGGGGAATAAGTTTGCTATCTTTTTAATGGTTGTTTTAGTTGTCTTGGGCGGTGTATACGCGAGTGCTAAATTGAAATTAGAATTACTACCAAATGTACAAAATCCAGTTATTTCAGTTACAACAACAATGCCGGGTGCAACGCCACAAAGTACCCAAGATGAAATAAGTAGTAAAATTGACAATCAAGTAAGATCGTTGGCATATGTGAAAAATGTTAAAACGCAATCCATACAAAATGCTTCAATTGTAACAGTTGAATATGAAAATAATACAGATATGGATAAAGCAGAAGAACAGCTTAAAAAAGAAATCGATAAAATTAAATTTAAAGATGAAGTTGGTCAACCAGAATTAAGACGTAATTCGATGGATGCTTTTCCGGTTTTAGCATATTCATTTTCAAATAAAGAGAATGACTTGAAAAAAGTAACGAAAGTACTGAATGAACAATTAATACCAAAATTACAAACGGTAGATGGTGTGCAAAATGCGCAATTAAATGGGCAGACGAACCGTGAAATCACCCTTAAATTTAAGCAAAATGAACTTGAAAAATATGGATTGACTGCTGATGATGTAGAAAACTATCTAAAAACGGCAACAAGAACAACACCACTTGGATTGTTCCAATTTGGTGATAAAGATAAATCAATTGTTGTTGATGGTCAATATCAATCTGTTGATGCTTTTAAAAACATAAATATTCCATTAACGTTGGCAGGAGGACAAGGGCAATCTCAATCCCAAAGTGACAATAAACAAAATTCAGCCATGTCAGATGTTAATCAGGCATCACCGCAGCAAAATTCAAAAGCGTCAGCATCAAATAATATAAGTGGTATGCCGACAGCGAAACTAGGAGATTTAGCTGATATTACAGTTGGTGATGTGCGTACTTCTATTTCTAAAACGAATGGCAAGGATGCGGTTAATTTACAAATAACTAAAGCTCAAGATGCCAATACAGTTCAAGTAGCCAAAGATGTACAACGTAAAATTGATACATTCGTTGATGAAAATAAAGATTTTAATGTCACAAAAACAATGGATACTGCAAAGCCTGTTGAGAAATCACTTTATACGATGGTTGAAAAAGCATCATTAGGTACAATCGTGGCAATTATAGTTATTTTGCTGTTTTTAAGAAACATTCGTACGACGGCAATTTCTATTATATCGATTCCGTTATCACTTCTTATGGCGCTTATTGCTCTGAAATTGAGTGATGTTTCATTGAATATACTAACGTTAGGTGCATTAACAGTAGCGATTGGACGTGTGATAGACGATTCGATTGTAGTTGTTGAAAATATTTATCGACGCTTAACAGATTCAGAAGAACAACTAAAAGGTGAAAATTTAATTATCAGTGCGACAACTGAAGTATTTAAACCAATAATGTCATCGACACTAGTTACTATTATCGTCTTCTTACCACTTGTGTTTGTATCAGGTTCAGTAGGCGAAATGTTTAGACCTTTTGCATTGGCTATTGCATTTAGTTTATTAGCATCGTTATTAGTGTCAATTACACTCGTTCCAGCGTTGGCAGCTACACTATTTAAAAAAGGCGTTAAACGTCGTAATAAACAACATCAAGAAGGATTAGGTGTTGTTAGTACAACTTATAAAAAAGTATTACATTGGTCATTAAATCATAAGTGGATTGTAATTATATTAAGTACATTAATTTTGGTTGCAACTATTGTATTTGGAGGACCGAGACTAGGCACTAGCTTTATTTCAGCAGGTGACGATAAATTTTTAGCTATTACTTATACACCGAAGCCTGGTGAAACGGAGCAAGCAGTGTTGAATCATGCGAAAGATGTTGAAAAATATTTAAAACAGAAAAAGCATGTAAAAACAATTCAATACTCAGTTGGCGGTAGTAGTCCAGTAGATCCAACGGGTAGTACAAATAGTATGGCAATCATGGTTGAATATGATAATGACACGCCTAATTTTGATGTAGAAGCGGATAAGGTTATTAAACATGCAGATGGCTTTAAACATCCTGGAGAGTGGAAAAATCAAGATTTAGGAACAGGTGCAGGTAATAAATCTGTAGAGGTTACTGTAAAAGGTCCATCAATGGATGCCATAAAATCAACTGTAAAAGATATTGAACAGAAAATGAAACAGGTTAAAGGACTAGCCAATGTCAAATCTGATTTATCGCAAACATATGATCAGTATGAAATTAAAGTCGATCAAAATAAAGCGGCAGAAAATGGTATTTCTGCAAGTCAACTTGCAATGGACTTGAATGAAAACTTACCAGAAAAAACAGTTACGACTGTTAAAGAAAATGGTAAAACTGTTGATGTTAAAGTCAAACAAAATAAGCAAACAGACTGGTCAGAAGATAAGTTGAATAATATAACTTTGAAAAAGCCGACTGGTGGTACGATTAAATTGGGAGATATCGCTACGTTAGTTAAAACAACGACACCAAGTAAATTGACGCAAGAACAAGGAGATTATGCAACGACGGTATCTGCTAAAGTAACAAATAAAGATGTGGGTGGCACAACACGACAAGTGATGTCTAAAATAAATAATTTGGACAAACCGAATAATGTAAAGGTTAATATCGGTGGTGCATCAGATGATATTAACAATGCAATGACACAATTAGCCTTTGCAATGTTAGCTGCAATCATTATCGTATATTTAATCCTAGTTATTACATTTAAAGGTGGCCTAGCACCATTTACAATTTTATTCTCTTTACCATTTACAGTTATCGGTGTAATTATTGCACTATTAATCACAGGAGAAACAATATCAGTACCAAGTTTAATTGGTATGCTAATGTTAATTGGAATCGTAGTAACAAATGCCATTGTGTTAATAGACCGTGTTATTAATAATGAGCAACAGGGCATGGAGATGAAAGAAGCATTAATCGAAGCAGGCGGTACTAGAATTAGACCGATATTAATGACGGCGATTGCAACAATTGGTGCATTAGTTCCTTTGTTATTTGGTCAAGATAGCTCGATTCTTATTTCGAAAGGATTAGCTGCTACAGTTATTGGTGGTTTAATTTCATCAACTTTATTAACACTTGTAGTTGTACCAGTAATATATGAAATTCTCTTTACTTTAAAAAAACGATTCACTAAACGATAGATAATATAAAAGCCATAAAAGCGGTCATGATATTGACTACTTTTATGGCTTTTTAAAATTTGAAATTTTAGACCTTATTTCACGTGCGATTTAATCGATGTGTTAATAAAACAATACTGGCATTCAACATGTAATCCGATAATAAAATAAGGTTGCAATTATGTTATTGCATATTTTGTTTATTACTTAGAATAATACGATGGTTAAGATGAAATATATGACAAAGATAAATAATGACATTAAATTCAAGATGTTTACGCCTTTTAGATCTTTTTTAAGCATTTTAAATCCTGTCACTTCGACATTACCGACTAAGAGTAATAAGACGATAAATACCCACCAATTCTCTTTTGGAAAACTCATCGTCGTTAATGCTAAGACGAATAATAACAACACACCCATAATAATTCTCAAAATGCGAGTAAATACAACTTCCATTTTAAAAATACTAATAAAACTAACAATTAGATAAAGTATTGCTAGTAAAATCAGATAAAATTGCATATGATAACTTCCTCTCCGTTTCAAAGGGTTCATGTAGTACAGCAGCGTAGAAAACATAAATAGCAGTGTTGGGATAGATATGCGTGTATGTTGTTAATGAAACACTAAATCATAACACGACAACATCTTGTGATTCTAGATGTAATTGAGCGAAAAATGAAGCAATTCATCAATATAACGTATTCAGAGCAATGCTAGTCAAATTTATGTAACAAAAAGCATTTATTGCTTGAATGATAGATTATTAATCTTGCATTTGAGCACGAACGTTTCTAATTTCATTTTCAATATCTTTAAGTTGACGAACAAGTGCGGAAGTATCTAAATTCAAAGATTCCCGTTTTTCTATGTCACCTTGAAGACGAACATAATCATATTTAAGTTCGGCTAGTTGGTTTTCTAAAGACATACTATAACACTCCTTTGAAATATAATTAAGTGCATTTAATGTAGATTATAGCATGAAACAGTAGACTTCTAAAATATCTGTGGAGTATGTTAAAGTTATAAATTATGAAGATTATTGAAAGAAGGGATAACAGTGACAGAACAATTTACTATGATTATTTTATTAATTGCGCTTGGTTACTTTTTGAAGCGCATTAATTTTATAAAAGCAACAGATAGTCAAGTCATTGCTACATTAGTTCTTAATGTCACACTCCCATCTTTAGTTATTGTGAATTTAAACAGTGCAGAATTAAAATTGTCATTCTCCATTTTACCAATTTTAATGATTATATATGGTATTGTGGCGAAAATGATTGCTGTCTGGTTTTTTAGAAAATATGATAATCACATGCGTGGATCAGTAGGTATGATGACTGGTGCTATGAATATTGGATTGTTTGCATATCCACTAATTGAAGTGATATGGCATAAAACGGGACTTATTTATTTTGTTATGGCTGATATAGGTGGTGCCTTTGTGATGTTTGGAATTACTTACTTTGTAGGTAGCTACTTTAGTGAAGGTAGTGATCAATTCGATTTTAAATATTTAGGTAAGAAATTATTACAATCAGTGCCACTCGTTACATACATTGTAATGTTTATATTGAATATAAGTCACATCCATTTACCACATGTGGCAATCGATTTCTTTAGCATACTTTCCCATGCAAATATGCCGTTATCAATGATTTTGCTAGGTGTCATGTTGAATTTTACTCTGGAAAGAAAGTATATACCTGCTACTATTAAATATTTATGTTTGCATTATGGATTAGCATTAGTTGCGGGATTTTTAGTATATGTGTTGTTACCAGTATCAGATGATATGATTAAGACGACATTGTTGGTCACTTGGATGTTCCCGGTAGGTGTTGCAATTATTTCTTATGGTATTCAGTTTAAATATCGAACACTGCCATTTATAGGTATGACGACCAATTTGACAATCATTATTAGTATCATTATTTTGTACGTGTATCAGGCAGTGTTTGTCTAGTTTACACATTTGAAAATAAAATCCATTTTAGTATTCGTAGAAAATGAGAGCCCCCTTTACCACAATATGTAAATGTATATTGTGAAAAGGGGGCTTTTATTTATGACATAGTTGTTCAACTCATACATTCAAGTTGATAATGCAGTGCGTTATGCAGCTATCCACTTCATATGTATGGCGCATACTTGATATATGAATATCATCAAGATTTTAAAAGTATCGCTAATTTTAAAGTCTTAAAACGCATGATTAATGTCATGATGTGTTATTGCGTTTTGTTTTTAGAGCCACGTATTTCCTAGGACATATAGAGGAACATTCAACGTAAAATTCCCGAAAATTAATTTTAATCATTCTATAAGTGAATGGTTATTTTCAGAAGTGATTACATTTTTACGTTACATGAGTATTTAACTTTCTATTTCAAATTACCTAGAATTATAGCAGCTATCACGATAATAATAATACCTGCCCAAATACCCGTCATCTGACGACGATCTTTTCTTTCTCCTAAAATGAAAATACCGCCTAAGGTTGAAACGATAACAAGTAACTGTGATAATGAGAAACTTGTAGCTACACCAACTTTTGGTTGAGAATAGAACATGAACAAGTTACCAATTCCCCAAATCACACCTGGCAATAGATTAAGTGCTGTTGATTTAAGTGATGTTTTATGATTCATGGATAGGATAAAGCCACCAATTGCCATACCGACAGATTGGAAGAACAATGCATCAGTTCCACCAACACCAAAGATGTCACCAAGTACAACGAAACCTACATATCCAACTGTAGATACAATTAAAATACCCATTGCTTTTTTAAATTCAGGATTATCTGATTGACGTTCATTTTTAGCTTTAAGTGAAGTAAGTGCTACACCAGTAACTAATAATATCATGGCGATTAAACCAAAGATAATTTGAGTCATTGAAGACCATTCACCTAAAAAGATAACGCTGAATAATGTTGTACCAACTAATTGCATACCTGTAGAAACTGGCATAGTATTTGATACACCGATTAAACTAATAGATTTAAGCTGATTCGCTTGTCCAAACGCCCATAATGCACCAGAAATAAGACCGACAATAATTACAGTAGGATTATTGAATTTTGCGAAACCAGTAATAAGTAAACCTAATCCAACAATGAGTGCGCCTAGCGTCGTACCACGAATTTGGTTGTAAGGTCCACCGCCGACGAACACATTAATAAGAACGACACTTCCCCAGAATAAAGCAGGTAAAAGTGCGATTAAGAAATCAAGAAATTGCAAGACTACTCACTCTCCTATACTATTTATGCAAGTGCTCCCCTTAATTGACACTTGCATGTTATTGTAAAGCATTCTGCCCTAATAGTAAAAAACAACTACTTATAATTTTCAATATTTACAAAAAGTAGAAAAACCCACAATACATGCTAATGATGTACTGTAGGGTATTTGCTTGGTATTTTATTCAGGGATTGTTTGATCTTTTACGTTACGTGATTCGAATTTGAATTTAATGTACTCATAGTTGATATGGAAACCTAGACCATTAAATCGTTCGATGAGTTTATTATTTTTATTACGAATTTTAAAATAAACTTTTCTAATATCAAAATTATCAAAAGCATATTGCAATGCATACGCAAGCAACTCGAAAGCGATACCTTTCAAACGGTAATCTACATGAGAACTGAAGTATTTAATCTCGGCGATTGACTGTTGTGAATCAATTTCAAGGTATAAATAACCTTTAAGTAAACCTTCGCTAACAAATAAAAACAAATGATGATGGTCGTCTAAACTATCAATGATATCTTGTGGTGACTGTGCCTGATATTTAAATGTAGTTGTGTGTAATTTGCTGAAAGCACGATAAAACCCTTTGTGATAAGGAATGATATTTGGTTGGTGCATATCTTCTTCTAATCTTGTACGGGCTTCTATGTAATAGTCAGTGAAGTTATAACTTGCTTGAATAACTTTCATTAATGATTTGTATTGTTGAATGCCTTCTTCAAAAGAAAAGTTAAAGACGGCATCGTCAGGTTGGTTCGAAGTCATTGCTTTAAATAGCGTTTCAAACGTATCGACAGATAATACATAATTGTCAGCCACGAAAGGGCCTATGACTTTGAATTTATTTTTATCGTATGCAAAAGACAATATGATTGCTTTGATTGAATCGTTTTCTTTAATCGAAAATACACCAGGTGATTTAATCGCATCGGTTATTAATACATCTATTTCATTGTACTGTTGAGGAAGTTTATATAAGTATGATGCTGATTCATAATTCGAATGTTCAATGAACGATTTTATTTGTGTAATATCATATAACTGAACTATGCTCATGTCATTACCTCCGTACTTTTTGTTACTTTTATTATATAGTATTTCAACTGAAATGAAAGTTAATAGTGATATTAACATGTTACAATACATTTAACACATCATTTGCAATCATTGAATTTAAATCAAAGATTAGTGGAATAGATGAAGCACGTTCGAAATAAAAGAACGTATGAGAAAGGATAATTTATGAAATCTTTAATATTAGCTGAAAAACCATCAGTCGCAAGAGATATTGCTGATGCTTTACAAATAAATCAGAAGCGTAATGGTTACTTTGAAAATAACCAATATATTGTCACGTGGGCGTTAGGTCATCTAGTGACAAATGCGACACCTGAACAATACGATAAAAATTTAAAGGAATGGCGATTAGAAGACCTTCCAATTATACCTAAATATATGAAAACTGTTGTTATTGGTAAAACAAGCAAACAATTTAAAACAGTAAAAGCGTTAATTTTAGATAATAAAGTGAAAGATATTATTATTGCAACAGATGCTGGACGAGAAGGTGAACTAGTTGCAAGATTGATTTTGGATAAAGTTGGTAACAAAAAGCCAATCCGTCGATTATGGATTAGCTCAGTTACTAAAAAAGCTATTCAACAAGGTTTTAAAAATTTAAAAGACGGGCGTCAATATAACGATTTGTATTATGCAGCGTTAGCGAGAAGTGAGGCAGATTGGATTGTTGGGATTAATGCAACGCGTGCACTAACAACAAAGTATGATGCACAGCTATCCCTGGGACGTGTTCAGACACCAACGATTCAATTAGTAAATACACGACAACAAGAGATTAATCAGTTCAAACCACAACAATACTTTACATTATCATTAACGGTAAAAGGGTTTGATTTTCAGCTAGAATCAAATCAGCGATATACCAATAAAGAAACTTTAGAACAGATGGTTAATAATTTGAAAAATGTCGATGGTAAGATTAAATCTGTTGCTACTAAACATAAGAAGTCGTATCCGCAATCACTGTACAATTTAACAGATTTACAACAAGATATGTATAGACGTTATAAAATTGGACCTAAAGAAACATTGAATACACTTCAAAGCTTATATGAGAGACATAAAGTCGTAACCTATCCAAGAACAGATTCAAACTATTTAACAACTGATATGGTAGATACTATGAAAGAACGTATTCAGGCGACGATGGCAACAACATATAAAGACCAAGCACGCCCATTAATGTCTAAAACATTTTCATCAAAAATGTCGATATTTAATAATCAAAAAGTATCTGATCACCATGCAATTATTCCTACAGAAGTGAGACCTGTCATGTCAGACTTAAGTAATAGAGAATTAAAGTTATACGATATGATTGTCGAGCGTTTTTTAGAAGCTTTAATGCCTCCGCACGAGTATGACGCGATAACTGTAACTTTAGAGGTTGCAGGGCACACATTTGTTTTGAAAGAGAATGTAACAACTGTTTTAGGTTTTAAATCTATTAGACAAGGTGAATCTATTACAGAGATGCAACAGCCTTTTTCAGAAGGCGATGAAGTGAAGATTTCAAAAACAAATATTAGAGAACATGAAACAACACCTCCAGAATATTTTAATGAAGGTTCGTTATTAAAAGCGATGGAGAACCCTCAGAACTTTATTCAATTGGAGGATAAAAAATATGCGCAAACTTTAAAACAAACAGGTGGTATCGGCACAGTTGCAACAAGGGCCGACATTATCGATAAATTATTTAATATGAATGCCATTGAATCAAGAGACGGTAAAATTAAAGTAACGTCAAAAGGTAAACAAATATTAGAATTAGCACCAGAAGAATTAACGTCGCCACTTTTAACTGCACAATGGGAAGAAAAATTACTTTTAATTGAACGTGGTAAATATCAGGCGAAAACATTCATTAATGAAATGAAAGATTTTACGAAAGATGTTGTAAATGGGATTAAAAATAGTGATCGTAAATATAAACACGATAATTTAACAACCACAGAATGCCCAACGTGTGGTAAATTCATGATTAAAGTTAAAACTAAAAATGGTCAGATGCTTGTGTGCCAAGATCCATCTTGTAAGACGAAAAAGAATGTACAGCGCAAAACAAATGCAAGATGTCCAAACTGTAAAAAGAAATTAACGTTGTTTGGTAAAGGGAAAGAAGCGGTATATCGTTGTGTTTGTGGACATTCTGAAACGCAAGCACATATGGATCAGCGTATGAAGTCTAAATCCTCTGGTAAAGTATCTCGTAAAGAAATGAAAAAGTATATGAATAAAAATGAAGGTTTAGACAATAATCCGTTTAAAGATGCATTAAAGAACTTGAATTTATAGATAAAATCGAACAAAGTTGAATCAGAAAAACGAAAAGTTCGCTTTTGGTATTGTTTTTTATTAAGAATGATATTAAACTATTAAGGTATTTTAAAAAAAGGAGCATCCATTCGTGAAAAACTATTTCCAGTTCGATAAATATGGAACAAACTTTAAAAGAGAAATCTTAGGCGGTATCACAACTTTCTTATCTATGGCCTATATTTTAGCAGTTAACCCGCAAGTTTTAAGTTTAGCAGGTGTTAAAGGCGTATCAGAAGATATGAAAATGGACCAAGGTGCCATTTTTGTAGCGACTGCATTAGCAGCATTTGTAGGCTCGCTATTCATGGGGCTAATAGCTAAATATCCAATTGCGTTAGCACCAGGTATGGGATTAAATGCATTCTTTGCATTTACTGTTGTGTTAACCATGGGTATTCCTTGGCAAGTTGGTTTAACAGGCGTTTTATTCTCAGGTATATTCTTTGCGATATTAACCGTCACAGGGTTTAGGGAAGTTATTATTAATGCAATTCCTTATCAAATGAAGATGGCTGTTTCAGCAGGTATAGGATTATTCATTACATTTGTAGGTTTACAAAGTTCGGGTATTATAGTTAAAAATGAATCTACATTAGTAACATTGGGACATTTAACTGATCCACCAGTACTTTTGGCGATATTCGGTATCGTTATTACAGTTATTTTATATGCAATTAAATTGCCGGGTTCTATCTTTATCGGTATGATCATCACAGCAATCGTTGGTATGTTCACTGGATTGATTCAAATGCCATCTGGTATTGTAGGTAAGATTCCAAGTATTGAACCAACGTTCGGTGCTGCATTTGAAGCGTTTAAAGACCCAAGTCAATTATTAACGATACAGTTCTTAATTGTTATTTTAACGTTCTTATTTATTGATTTCTTTGATACAGCTGGTACATTAGTAGCTGTTGCTACTCAAGCAGGTATTATGAAAGATAATAAATTACCAAGAGCTGGTAGAGCATTGTTCTCAGATTCTTTAGCTACGATTGTAGGATCAGTTTTTGGAACAACTACAACAACTTCTTATATCGAATCAACTTCAGGTGTTGCTGTAGGTGCTAGAACAGGATTTGCTAGTATCGTAACAGGTTGTTGTTTCCTATTAGCGCTGTTCTTTAGTCCGTTAATCGCTGTTGTAACAAGTGCAGTTACGACACCAGCTTTAGTGGTGGTAGGTGTATTAATGGCTGCAAACTTTGCTGAGATAAACTGGAAAAGTTTTGAAGTTGCAGTGCCAGCATTCATTACAATCATTATGATGCCTTTATCATACTCAATTGCAACTGGTATTGCGTGTGGATTTATTTTCTATCCAATTACAATGCTTATCTCTAAAAAACATAAAGAAGTACATCCGATAATGTATGTATTAATGGTACTATTCATTCTGTACTTCATATTTGTTCATGGTTAAATCCAGACACAAAAAACGACTGCCAATGATTGGTAGTCGTTTTTTCTTTGAAAAGAAAACCATACGCTATGCGTATGGTTCAGAAAAGGTTCTACCATTGTCACAAAAAATGCATCTCTACGTGCTAGAATAAATATTGGTCAGCCAACCAAAATAATCAACACGAGGAGATGCTATTTAATGTCATCTGACACAAACAGTTTAGCACATACAAAATGGAATTGTAAGTATCATATTGTCTTTGCACCTAAATACAGAAGACAAGTGATATATGGAAAAATAAAAAAAGATGTAGGGATTATATTGCGTCAATTATGTGAGAGAAAAGGTGTAGAGATAATTGAAGCAGAGGCATGTAAAGATCATATCCATATGTTAGTAAGTATTCCACCCAAACTTGGGGTATCATCATTTGTTGGCTATTTAAAAGGAAAAAGTAGTTTAATGATATTTGATAGACATGCTAACTTAAAGTATAGATATGGAAATAGAAAATTTTGGTGTAAAGGATTTTATGTGGATACAGTAGGTAGAAATAAAAAAGTGATTGAAAATTATATTCGTAATCAATTACAAGAGGATATCGTTGCAGACCAAATCTCAATGGAAGAATATTTAGATCCTTTCACTGGAGAGAAAAATAGAAAAAGAAAGAAAAAAGAGTAACCCTTTAGGGTTGCTGGAATAGTAGTGCAGTTGGCTGACTTTTCAGTGCCCTTTTAGGGCTGGCCAGTAAGGAAGGCTTATAGCCGCTGAACAAACCACCCGTTCACACGGGTGGTTTTGATTGAAGTAAGGATAAAATAAGAAGCGAAATAACATAAAGCAATATTATGAATGTCTTTAAATATCCGATATAAATATACTTCTTTTAAAATTGTTGGACGTGTTTCTTCTATATTATATACCTGATTAAAAAGGTTTTAAGAATTATTCTCTATGTCCATCTTTGTATTGTGTGTAAATGACACGAGCATTTTTATTAGGTATATAGGTTGGCGCTGATAATACAACTAGGACAAATAGAATCATTAGGAAAAATAAAATCCAATGAATCAAAATTCCTAAGAAGGGGATGATAGCTAAAAAACTACCTACTATACCAAATATTGGAATAATCGCTATAGGTCTAATCGCATTTTGTCTATTCACTAATAATATAATAGTAAGAATTAGATAAAGTAATGCATTAAAGATTAAAGGCTGCCATCCAAAACTTAAAATAAACGTTGCACCTAAAAAAGGAATGCCATAGAAAAACTCACAAAGTATTAAAAAGATACCTATAAGTGCTAAAGATAATTTTGGTCCATTTTTCATATTCATTCACCACCGTTCTTATGACTAATTATATAGAATAATTTTCAATGATAATAATAAAATGATTCAAGGTACGAATTTACAATAAAGAAGGAAATAAAAAATATCTCGAAAATAGTTGAACTGACTAAGTATATAAAGTAAAATATAAAAGTATGTGTTAGACAGATAGAAAAATTATGTGAAAAGCCTTGATTTATCGATGTTTTTCGTGTAATATAACTAACGTTGGACTTTAAGAAAAGCGATGAAGCGAAAGGTTACTGACACACCCGGCCGCTTTGCCATGGCGCTGTGTAAGATAGTTTTCGTGGAGAAGTCTATCACTAAATGTAGACGAATAAGGAGGGAAAATTATGGCAAAACAAAAAATCAGAATCAGATTAAAAGCTTATGATCACCGCGTGATTGATCAATCAGCAGAGAAGATTGTAGAAACAGCGAAACGTTCTGGTGCAGATGTTTCTGGACCAATTCCGTTACCAACTGAGAAATCAGTTTACACAATCATCCGTGCCGTGCATAAGTATAAAGATTCACGTGAACAATTCGAACAACGTACACACAAACGTTTAATCGATATTGTAAACCCAACACCAAAAACAGTTGACGCTTTAATGGGCTTAAACTTACCATCTGGTGTAGACATCGAAATCAAATTATAATAGACAATTTTAGGAGGTGGACTTTCGATGACCAAAGGAATCTTAGGAAGAAAAATTGGGATGACACAAGTATTCGGAGAAAACGGTGAATTAATCCCTGTAACAGTAGTAGAAGCTAAAGAAAATGTTGTATTACAAAAGAAAACTGTAGAAGTTGATGGATACAACGCAATCCAAGTTGGATTTGAAGACAAAAAAGCATACAAAAAAGATGCAAAATCTAATAAATATGCTAATAAACCAGCTGAAGGTCACGCTAAAAAAGCTGACGCAGCACCTAAGCGCTTCATTCGTGAATTCCGCAATGTAGACGTGGATGCTTACGAAGTAGGTCAAGAAGTCTCAGTAGATACTTTTGTAGCTGGCGACGTTATTGACGTAACAGGCGTATCAAAAGGTAAAGGTTTCCAAGGTGCAATTAAACGCCACGGACAATCTCGTGGACCTATGTCACACGGTTCTCATTTCCACAGAGCACCAGGTTCTGTAGGTATGGCTTCAGATGCTTCTAGAGTATTTAAAGGCCAAAAAATGCCAGGACGTATGGGTGGAAACACTGTAACTGTTCAAAACTTAGAAGTAGTTCAAGTTGACACAGAAAACAAAGTTATCTTAGTAAAAGGTAACGTACCTGGACCTAAAAAAGGTTTAGTAGAAATCAGAACTTCAATTAAAAAAGGTAATAAATAATAAGAAGTGAAAGGAGGAAATGCATAATGGCTAATTATGATGTTTTAAAATTAGACGGAACTAAATCAGGTTCAATCGAATTAAGCGATGCAGTATTCGGTATTGAGCCAAATAATAGCGTTTTATTCGAAGCTATTAATTTACAACGTGCTTCATTACGTCAAGGTACGCATGCTGTTAAGAATCGTTCAGCAGTAAGCGGTGGCGGACGTAAACCATGGAAGCAAAAAGGAACAGGTCGTGCTCGTCAAGGTACAATCCGTGCTCCACAATGGCGTGGCGGTGGTATCGTATTCGGACCAACTCCAAGAAGTTATGCATACAAAATGCCTAAGAAAATGCGTCGTTTAGCTTTACGCTCAGCATTATCTTTCAAAGCTCAAGAGAATGGCTTAACTGTAGTTGACGCATTCAACTTCGAAGCTCCAAAAACTAAAGAATTCAAAAATGTATTATCTACATTAGAACAACCTAAAAAAGTATTAGTAGTTACTGAAAACGAAGATGTAAATGTTGAATTATCAGCACGCAACATCCCTGGCGTTCAAGTGACAACTGCTCAAGGTTTAAATGTTTTAGATATCACTAATGCTGACAGCTTAGTAATTACTGAAGCTGCTGCTAAAAAAGTTGAGGAGGTGCTCGGATAATGGAAGCAAGAGATATTCTTAAGCGCCCCGTAATCACTGAGAAATCTTCTGAAGCAATGGCTGAAGACAAATACACTTTCGACGTTGATACTCGTGTTAACAAAACACAAGTAAAAATGGCTGTTGAAGAAATCTTCAACGTAAAAGTTGCAAGTGTTAATATCATGAATTACAAACCTAAGAAAAAACGTATGGGCCGTTACCAAGGCTATACAAACAAAAGAAGAAAAGCGATTGTAACTCTTAAAGAAGGATCAATCGACTTATTTAACTAATAAAACAATTACCATTAAGGAGGTAAGCGACAATGGCTATTAAAAAGTATAAGCCAATAACAAATGGTCGTCGTAATATGACTTCGTTAGATTTCGCAGAAATCACGAAAACTACACCTGAAAAGTCATTATTAAAACCGCTACCGAAAAAAGCGGGACGTAACAACCAAGGTAAATTGACTGTAAGACACCATGGTGGTGGACACAAACGTCAATACCGTGTTATCGATTTCAAACGTAACAAAGATGGTATCAATGCAAAAGTTGATTCTATTCAATATGATCCAAACCGCTCAGCAAACATCGCTTTAGTTGTATATGCAGACGGTGAAAAACGATATATCATTGCTCCTAAAGGATTAGAAGTAGGTCAAATCGTTGAAAGTGGTGCTGAAGCTGACATCAAAGTTGGTAACGCATTACCATTACAAAACATTCCAGTTGGTACAGTAGTACACAACATCGAGCTTAAACCTGGTAAAGGTGGACAAATCGCTCGTTCAGCTGGTGCAAGTGCTCAAGTACTTGGTAAAGAAGGTAAATACGTATTAATCAGATTAAGATCTGGTGAAGTTCGTATGATCTTATCTACTTGCCGTGCTACAATCGGTCAAGTTGGTAACCTACAACACGAATTAGTTAACGTTGGTAAAGCCGGACGTTCAAGATGGAAAGGTATCCGTCCAACAGTTCGTGGTTCTGTAATGAACCCTAACGATCACCCACACGGTGGTGGTGAAGGTCGTGCTCCTATCGGTAGACCATCTCCAATGTCACCATGGGGTAAACCTACGCTTGGTAAGAAAACTCGTCGTGGTAAAAAATCATCAGACAAACTTATCGTTCGTGGACGTAAGAAAAAATAATATAATCAACTTATTTGGGTGTGCGGCTTAAAGCTGCACGCACATAATAAGAAGGGAGGCGCCCAAATGGCTCGTAGTATTAAAAAAGGACCTTTCGTCGATGAGCATTTAATGAAAAAAGTTGAAGCTCAAGAAGGAAGCGAAAAGAAACAAGTAATCAAAACATGGTCACGTCGTTCTACAATTTTCCCTAATTTCATCGGACATACTTTTGCAGTATACGACGGACGTAAACACGTACCTGTATATGTAACTGAAGATATGGTAGGTCATAAATTAGGTGAGTTTGCTCCTACTCGTACATTCAAAGGACACGTTGCAGACGACAAGAAAACAAGAAGATAATATCTATTAAGTAGAGGAGGACATCCTAATGGAAGCAAAAGCGGTTGCTAGAACAATAAGAATCGCACCTCGTAAAGTAAGACTAGTTCTTGACTTAATCAGAGGTAAAAATGCTGCTGAAGCTATTGCAATTTTAAAATTAACAAACAAAGCTTCATCACCAGTAATTGAAAAAGTATTAATGTCCGCTTTAGCTAATGCTGAACATAACTATGACATGAACACAGATGAATTAGTAGTTAAAGAAGCATATGCTAACGAAGGACCAACATTAAAACGTTTCCGTCCACGTGCGCAAGGTCGTGCAAGTGCGATT
The DNA here is from genome assembly GCF_017151935.1 of Staphylococcus sp. EG-SA-14. Taxonomy (NCBI): domain Bacteria; kingdom Bacillati; phylum Bacillota; class Bacilli; order Caryophanales; family Staphylococcaceae; genus Staphylococcus; species Staphylococcus sp. EG-SA-14. The sequence continues at coordinate 34,699 of NZ_JACVZM010000008.1, forward strand.
AACAAACGTACAAGCCACATTACAATCGTCGTAAGTGACGGTAAAGAAGAAGCTAAAGAAGCTTAATTAACTTTTAAGGAGGGAATACTGTGGGTCAAAAAATTAATCCAATCGGACTTCGTGTTGGTATTATCCGTGATTGGGAAGCTAAATGGTATGCTGAAAAAGACTTCGCTTCACTTTTACACGAAGATTTAAAAATCCGTAAATTTATTGATAATGAATTAAAAGAAGCATCAGTTTCTCACGTAGAGATTGAACGTGCTGCAAACCGTATCAACATTGCAATTCATACTGGTAAACCTGGTATGGTAATTGGTAAAGGCGGTTCAGAAATCGAAAAATTACGCAACAAATTAAATGCGTTAACTGATAAAAAAGTACACATCAACGTAATTGAAATCAAAAAAGTTGATCTTGACGCTCGTTTAGTAGCTGAAAACATCGCACGTCAATTAGAAAACCGTGCTTCATTCCGTCGTGTACAAAAACAAGCAATCACTAGAGCTATGAAACTTGGTGCTAAAGGTATCAAAACTCAAGTATCTGGTCGTTTAGGCGGAGCTGACATCGCTCGTGCTGAACAATATTCAGAAGGAACTGTTCCACTTCATACGTTACGTGCTGACATCGATTATGCACACGCTGAAGCTGACACTACTTACGGTAAATTAGGCGTTAAAGTATGGATCTATCGTGGAGAAGTTCTTCCTACTAAGAACACTAGTGGAGGAGGAAAATAATAATGTTACTACCAAAACGTGTAAAATATCGTCGTCAACATCGTCCTAAAACAACTGGTCGTTCTAAAGGCGGTAACTACGTAACATTTGGTGAGTTTGGTTTACAAGCTACAACAACGTCTTGGATCACATCTCGTCAAATCGAATCTGCTCGTATAGCAATGACACGTTACATGAAACGTGGCGGGAAAGTTTGGATTAAAATCTTCCCACATACACCATATACTAAAAAACCTTTAGAAGTACGTATGGGTGCTGGTAAAGGTGCGGTTGAAGGCTGGATCGCAGTTGTTAAACCAGGTAGAATTTTATTCGAAGTTGCTGGCGTTTCTGAAGAAGTTGCGCGTGAAGCACTACGTTTAGCAAGTCACAAACTTCCAGTAAAAACTAAGTTTGTAAAACGTGAGGAATTGGGTGGTGAAACAAATGAAAGCTAAGGAAATTAGAGACTTAACCACTTCAGAAATCGAAGAACAAATCAAATCTTCAAAAGAAGAGCTTTTTAACCTACGCTTTCAGTTAGCTACAGGTCAATTAGAAGAAACTGCACGTATTCGTACAGTAAGAAAAACGATTGCACGTCTAAAAACTGTTGCTCGTGAAAGAGAAATTGAACAAAGTAAGGCTAATCAATAATTAAGTAAGAGGAGGTTACAAAAGTGAGCGAAAGAAACGATCGTAAAGTTTATGTAGGTAAAGTTGTTTCAGACAAAATGGACAAGACTATTACAGTACTTGTTGAAACTTACAAAACACACAAATTATACGGTAAACGAGTAAAATACTCTAAAAAATACAAAACTCATGATGAAAACAATTCAGCTAAATTAGGAGACATTGTTAAAATTCAAGAAACTCGTCCTTTATCAGCAACAAAACGTTTTCGTTTAGTAGAGATTGTTGAAGAGTCAGTAATTATTTAATACAAGTTTAGAGATAAGGGAGGTTTAACTAATGATCCAACAAGAAACACGCTTGAAAGTAGCAGACAACTCTGGTGCTCGTGAAGTTCTTACAATCAAAGTATTAGGTGGATCTGGTCGTAAAACAGCAAACATCGGCGATGTTATCGTATGTACTGTTAAAAATGCAACACCAGGTGGCGTTGTTAAAAAAGGTGACGTTGTCAAAGCTGTAATCGTACGTACTAAGTCAGGTGTTCGTCGTAATGACGGTTCATACATCAAATTTGATGAAAATGCATGTGTTATCATCCGTGATGACAAAGGCCCACGTGGTACTCGTATCTTCGGACCTGTTGCTCGTGAATTACGTGAAGGTAACTTCATGAAAATCGTATCATTAGCACCAGAAGTACTTTAATTAATAACAACCAATACAAATAAGGAGGTGCCCACATGCATATCAAAAAAGGTGACAACGTTAAAGTTATCGCAGGTAAAGACAAAGGTAAAGAAGGTAAAGTAATTGCTACTCTACCTAAAAAAGACCGTGTCGTTGTGGAAGGTGTTAACATTATGAAAAAACACCAAAAACCAACTCAATTAAATCCTGAAGGTGGAATCTTAGAAACAGAGGCAGCAATCCATGTTTCTAATGTACAATTATTGGACCCTAAAACAAACGAACCAACTCGTGTAGGTTACAAATTTGTTGATGGTAAAAAAGTTCGTATCGCTAAAAAATCTGGCGAAGAAATTAAATCTAATAATTAATAACAAGTTGAAAGGAGGATCCCACTTTGAACCGTTTAAAAGAAAAGTTTAACACTGAAGTTACTGAAAACTTAATGAAAAAATTCAATTATAGTTCAGTAATGGAAGTACCAAAAATAGATAAAATCGTTGTGAACATGGGTGTAGGTGACGCAGTACAAAATTCTAAAGTATTAGACAATGCTGTTGAAGAATTAGAATTGATCACTGGTCAAAAACCATTAGTAACTAAAGCTAAAAAATCAATCGCGACTTTCCGTTTACGTGAAGGTATGCCAATCGGTGCGAAAGTAACACTTCGCGGTGAAAGAATGTATGAATTCTTAGACAAATTAATTTCAGTATCATTACCACGTGTACGTGACTTCCAAGGTGTTTCTAAAAAAGCATTTGACGGACGCGGTAACTACACTTTAGGTGTTAAAGAACAATTAATTTTCCCAGAAATCGACTATGATAAAGTAAGTAAAGTTAGAGGAATGGATATTGTTATCGTAACGACTGCTAACACTGATGAAGAAGCTCGTGAATTGTTAGCTAACTTCGGTATGCCATTCCGTAAATAATTATTTAAAGGAGGCTAATTAAGTGGCTAAAACTTCAATGGTTGCTAAGCAACAAAAAAAACAAAAATATGCAGTTCGTGAATACACTCGTTGTGAACGTTGTGGCCGTCCACATTCTGTATATCGTAAATTTAAATTATGCCGTATTTGTTTCCGTGAATTAGCTTACAAAGGCCAAATCCCTGGCGTTCGTAAAGCTAGCTGGTAATAAAAAAGAGTCTGAAAGGAGGCAACAATCAATGACAATGACAGATCCAATCGCAGATATGCTTACTCGTGTAAGAAACGCAAACATGGTGCGTCACGAGAAGTTAGAATTACCTGCATCAAATATTAAAAAAGAAATTGCTGAAATCTTAAAGAGTGAAGGTTTCATTAAAAATGTTGAATACGTAGAAGATGATAAACAAGGTGTACTTCGTTTATTCTTAAAATATGGTCAAAACGATGAGCGTGTTATCACAGGATTAAAACGTATTTCAAAACCAGGTTTACGTGTTTATGCAAAAGCTAGCGAAATGCCTAAAGTATTAAATGGTTTAGGTATTGCATTAGTATCAACTTCTGAAGGTGTAATCACTGACAAAGAAGCAAGAAAACGTAATGTTGGTGGAGAAATTATCGCATACGTTTGGTAATAAAAAATAAGGAGGTGCCATAACATGAGTCGTGTTGGTAAGAAAATTATTGACATCCCTAGTGACGTAACAGTAACTTTTGATGGAAATCATGTAACTGTTAAAGGTCCTAAAGGTGAATTATCAAGAACTTTAAATGAAAGAATGACATTCAAACAAGAAGAAAACACAATTGAAGTTGTAAGACCATCTGATTCTAAAGAAGATAGAACAAACCATGGTACAACTCGTGCTTTATTAAACAATATGGTACAAGGTGTTTCTCAAGGATACGTAAAAGTACTTGAACTTGTTGGTGTAGGTTACCGTGCTCAAATGCAAGGTAAAGACTTAATCCTTAACGTTGGTTATTCTCACCCAGTAGAAATTAAAGCTGAAGAAAACATTACTTTCTCAGTTGAGAAAAACACAGTCGTTAAAGTTGAAGGTATTTCAAAAGAACAAGTTGGAGCATTAGCATCTAACATCCGTTCAGTAAGACCTCCAGAGCCTTACAAAGGTAAAGGTATTCGTTACCAAGGTGAATACGTTCGCCGTAAAGAAGGTAAAACTGGTAAATAATAGATAAACTCTAAAGAAAGGAGTATTGAAATGATCAGTAAAATTGATAAAAATAAAGTGCGTTTAAAAAGACATGCTCGTGTTCGTACTAACTTATCAGGTACAGCTGAAAAGCCACGTTTAAACGTATATCGTTCAAACAAGCATATCTACGCTCAAATTATTGATGATAATAAAGGCGTAACATTAGCTCAAGCTTCTTCAAAAGACAGCGACATTGCTACTACAGCAACTAAAGTTGAATTAGCAACTAAAGTCGGTGAAGCAATTGCTAAAAAAGCTGCTGACAAAGGCATTAAAGAAATCGTATTTGACCGTGGAGGATATTTATATCACGGACGTGTTAAAGCATTAGCTGAAGCAGCAAGAGAAAGCGGATTAGAATTTTAATTTAAAGGAGGGACAAATACATGGCTCGTAGAGAAGAAGAGACGAAAGAATTTGAAGAACGCGTTGTTACAATCAACCGTGTAGCAAAAGTTGTAAAAGGTGGTCGTCGTTTCCGTTTCACTGCATTAGTTGTAGTTGGAGACAAAAATGGTCGTGTAGGTTTCGGTACTGGTAAAGCTCAAGAGGTACCAGAAGCAATCAAAAAAGCTGTTGAAGCAGCTAAAAAAGATTTAGTAGTTGTTCCACGTGTTGAAGGTACAACTCCACACACAATTACTGGCCGTTACGGTTCAGGAAGCGTATTTATGAAACCGGCTGCACCTGGTACAGGAGTTATCGCTGGTGGTCCTGTTCGTGCCGTACTTGAATTAGCAGGTATCACTGATATCTTAAGTAAATCATTAGGATCAAACACACCAATCAACATGGTTCGTGCTACAATCGATGGTTTACAAAACCTTAAAAATGCTGAAGATGTTGCGAAATTACGTGGCAAAACAGTAGAAGAATTATACAATTAAGGAGGGAAAACTAGTTATGGCTAAATTACAAATTACCCTCACTCGTAGTGTTATTGGTCGTCCTGAAACACAACGTAAAACTGTTGAAGCTTTAGGTCTTAAAAAGACTAACAGTTCAGTAGTTGTTGAAGATAACCCTGCTATTCGTGGGCAAATCAACAAAGTTAAGCACTTAGTAACAGTAGAAGAAAAATAATCAAGGAGGTGCCGAAATGAAATTACATGAGTTAAAACCGGCAGAAGGTTCACGTAAAGAACGCAATCGTGTTGGACGTGGTGTTGCGACAGGTAACGGTAAAACAAGTGGTCGCGGACACAAAGGTCAAAAAGCTCGTTCAGGCGGTGGTGTAAGACCAGGATTTGAAGGTGGTCAATTACCATTATTCCGTCGTTTACCAAAACGTGGTTTTACTAACATAAATCGTAAAGAATATGCTATTGTTAACTTAGACCAACTTAATAAATTTGAAGATGGTACTGAAGTAACTCCAGCTTTATTAGTAGAATCTGGTGTTGTTAAGAATGAAAAATCTGGTATCAAAATACTAGGTAATGGTTCACTTGATAAGAAATTGACAGTGAAAGCTCATAAATTCTCAGCTTCAGCAGCAGAAGCTATTGATGCTAAAGGTGGAGCACACGAGGTGATCTAATGATTCAAACCCTTGTGAACTTCTTTAGAACAAAAGAGGTTCGTAACAAGATTTTCTTCACACTAGCAATGTTAGTAATTTTTAAAATAGGGACTTATATACCAGCTCCAGGAGTAAATCCTGCAGCTTTTGATAATCCCCAAGGTTCTCAAGGTGCCACTGAGTTATTAAATACTTTTGGTGGCGGAGCCTTGAAACGATTTTCTATTTTTGCAATGGGTATTGTACCCTACATCACTGCATCAATCGTAATGCAATTATTACAAATGGATATTGTCCCTAAATTCTCAGAATGGGCAAAACAAGGTGAAGTAGGTAGAAGAAAGTTAAATAACGTTACTCGTTATTTAGCAATTTCTTTAGCATTTATCCAATCTATAGGTATGGCATTCCAATTTAATAATTATCTCAAAGGTGCGCTGATTATCAATCAGTCAATTATGAGTTATTTATTAATAGCACTAGTTTTGACAGCAGGAACTGCTTTCTTAATATGGCTTGGTGATCAAATCACTCAGTTCGGTGTTGGTAATGGTATTTCTATTATCATATTTGCGGGTATTTTATCAACGTTGCCAGCCAGTCTAATTCAATTTGGACAAACTGCGTTCGTTGGGCAAGAAGATACATCATTAGCATGGTTGAAAGTATTAGGACTTTTAGTGTCACTGATACTATTAACTGTAGGTGCTATTTATGTACTTGAAGCCGTTCGTAAAATTCCGATTCAATATGCTAAGAAACAAACTGCTCAAAGATTAGGTTCACAGGCAACTTATCTACCTTTAAAAGTGAACTCAGCCGGTGTTATTCCTGTAATCTTTGCAATGGCGTTCTTCTTACTGCCTAGAACATTAACGTTGTTCTATCCAGATAAAGAATGGGCACAAAACATTGCGAATGCTGCAAATCCTTCAAGTAATGTTGGTATGGTTGTATATATTGTACTAATTATACTATTCACATACTTCTATGCATTTGTACAAGTTAATCCGGAAAAAATGGCTGATAACCTTAAGAAACAAGGTAGCTATGTTCCAGGTATTAGACCTGGTGAACAAACCAAAAAATATATTACTAAAGTTTTATATCGTTTAACTTTTGTAGGTTCTATCTTCTTAGCCGTTATTTCAATTCTACCGATATTAGCAACTAAGTTTATGGGATTACCACAATCAATTCAGATTGGTGGTACAAGTTTACTTATCGTTATTGGTGTAGCGATTGAAACAATGAAATCTTTAGAAGCTCAAGTATCTCAAAAAGAATATAAAGGCTTTGGTGGTAGATAATTTTAGGAGGGCACTTATGAATATCATTTTGATGGGTTTACCTGGCGCAGGTAAAGGAACTCAAGCAAGTGAAATTGTCAAGAAATTCCCAATACCCCACATTTCAACTGGTGACATGTTCAGAAAAGCTATAAAAGAAGAAACTGAATTAGGTAAAGAAGCTAAGTCTTATATGGACCGTGGCGAATTAGTTCCTGATGAAGTGACTGTAGGTATCGTTAAGGAAAGAATTTCTGAAGACGATGCAAAAAAAGGCTTTTTATTAGATGGCTTCCCAAGAACAATCGAGCAAGCTGAGGCATTAAATAATATTATGTCTGAGCTTGACAGAAACATTGATGCTGTCATCAATATCGAAGTTCCGGAAGAAGAATTAATGAACCGTCTTACAGGTCGTCGAATCTGTGAGTCATGTGGTACAACGTATCATCTTGTATTTAATCCTCCGAAGGTCGAAGGTATTTGTGATATCGATGGTGGTAAATTGTATCAACGAGAAGATGATAATCCTGAAACGGTAGCTAATCGTTTGAGTGTTAATATTAAACAATCTAAGCCTATTTTAGATTTCTATGATCAAAAAGGTGTATTGAAAAATATTGATGGTTCAAAAGATATTAGCGACGTTACCAAAGATGTCATTGATATTTTAGATCATTTGTAATAGATCAACTTTTAGCGGTCTATTTTAAGTGAGGCATGATTTAATCATATTAGATAGATGAGAGTGGCAATTAACGATAATTAATTCCCGTAATTTTTGTTTAACTTATAAAATTAATCACTGATAGATTCGTAACAATAAAGTTGTCTATTGACGATTACCTTACTATTGCAAAAAGGGGGAAGTTAATCAATGGCTAAACAAGATGTAATTGAATTAGAAGGTACTGTATTAGATACTTTACCGAACGCAATGTTTAAAGTAGAATTAGAAAATGGTCATGAGATTTTAGCTCACGTAAGTGGTAAAATCAGAATGAATTACATTCGTATTCTACCTGGCGACAAAGTAACTGTTGAGATGTCTCCGTACGATTTAACACGCGGAAGAATTACTTATCGTTATAAATAATCGTCACTCCATAATATAGGGAGGTATAAAAATGAAAGTAAGACCATCAGTAAAACCTATTTGCGAAAAATGTAAAGTCATTAAACGTAAAGGTAAAGTAATGGTAATTTGTGAAAATCCAAAACACAAACAAAGACAAGGTTAATAAAAGAGAGGTGTAAATTAATATGGCACGTATTGCAGGAGTAGATATTCCACGTGAAAAACGCGTAGTTATCTCATTAACTTATATATACGGTATCGGTACGTCAACTGCTCAAAAAATTCTTGAAGAAGCTAACGTATCAGCTGATACTCGTGTGAAAGATTTAACTGATGACGAATTAGGTCGCATCCGTGAAGTTGTAGACGGTTATAAAGTCGAAGGTGACTTACGTCGTGAAACTAACTTAAATATCAAACGTTTAATGGAAATTTCATCATACCGTGGTATCCGTCACCGTCGTGGTTTACCAGTTCGTGGTCAAAAAACGAAAAACAACGCGCGTACTCGTAAAGGACCAGTTAAAACGGTAGCTAACAAGAAAAAATAATAGGTAAAGGAGGCAAATTTTAAATGGCACGTAAACAAGTATCTCGTAAACGTAGAGTGAAAAAGAATATTGAAAATGGTGTAGCACACATCCGTTCAACATTCAACAACACTATTGTAACTATCACTGATGAGTTCGGTAATGCTTTATCATGGTCATCAGCTGGTGCATTAGGATTCAAAGGATCTAAAAAATCAACACCATTTGCAGCACAAATGGCTTCTGAAACTGCATCTAAATCAGCTATGGAGCATGGTTTAAAAACAGTTGAAGTAACAGTTAAAGGACCTGGTCCAGGTCGTGAATCAGCTATTCGTGCATTACAATCTGCAGGTTTAGAAGTAACTGCGATCAGAGACGTTACTCCAGTACCTCATAACGGTTGTCGTCCACCAAAACGTCGTCGTGTATAATTTATGATGGTATTGTTACAGGTCACTGAGCAAACATTTTAAATTAAGTCGACGTATATAAGGAGGATATTTAAATGATAGAAATCGAAAAACCTAGAATTGAGACAATTGAAATTAGTGAAGATGCTAAATTCGGTAAGTTCGTTGTTGAACCACTAGAACGTGGCTACGGTACTACACTAGGAAACTCCTTACGTCGTATCCTACTATCTTCATTACCAGGTGCAGCCGTTAAGTATATTGAAATTGAGGGAGTTTTACATGAATTCTCAGCAGTAGACAATGTAGTTGAAGATGTTTCTACAATTATTATGAACATTAAACAATTAGCATTGAAAATTTACTCTGAAGAAGATAAAACTTTAGAAATTGATGTACGTGATGAAGGCGAAGTAACAGCAAGCGACATTACACATGATAGTGATGTTGAAATTTTAAACCCAGAGCTTAAAATTGCAACAGTATCTAAAGGTGGTCACTTAAAAATTCGTCTAGTTGCTAACAAGGGTAGAGGTTACGCATTAGCAGAACAAAATAATACTAGTGATTTACCAATTGGTGTAATCCCTGTTGATTCATTGTATTCACCTGTTGAACGTGTGAACTATACTGTTGAAAATACACGTGTAGGTCAAAGCAGTGATTTTGATAAATTAACATTGGATGTTTGGACTAATGGTTCAATCACACCACAAGAATCAGTTTCATTAGCAGCAAAAATAATGACTGAACACTTGAATATCTTCGTTGGTCTTACTGATGAAGCGCAAAACGCTGAAATCATGATTGAAAAAGAAGAAGATCAAAAAGAAAAAGTATTAGAAATGTCTATTGAAGAATTAGACTTATCTGTACGTTCATATAACTGCTTAAAACGCGCAGGAATCAATTCTGTTCAAGAGTTAGCTGACAAATCTGAAGCTGACATGATGAAAGTGCGTAATTTAGGTCGTAAATCTTTAGAAGAAGTTAAATACAAATTAGAAGATTTAGGATTAGGATTAAGAAAAGAAGATTGATAAAGGAGGTTAACTCATGGGTTACAGAAAATTAGGTCGTACTTCTGATCAACGTAAAGCTATGTTACGTGACTTAGCTACATCACTTATTATTAGTGAACGTATTGAAACTACAGAAGCTCGTGCAAAAGAAGTTCGCAGTGTTGTTGAGAAATTAATCACTTTAGGTAAAAAAGGAGATTTAGCTTCTCGTCGTAATGCAGCTAAAACTTTACGTAATGTTGAAATCTTAAACGAAGATGAAACTACACAAACTGCACTTCAAAAATTATTTGGTGAAATCGCAGAGCGTTACACAGAACGTCAAGGTGGTTACACTCGTATCCTTAAACAAGGCCCTCGTCGCGGTGACGGTGCTGAATCAGTAATTATCGAATTAGTATAAGAATTTATATAAATACACTAACTACTTTTATATAAAGCAAATGAGTGCAACGATAATGTTTGCCACATACAAATATTGTCTAGCTCAGAGTACCCCATCAACTAAATAAAGATTTAAAGCGTGAACTCAACAAACTTATGATGGGGTGCGCGCTTTTTTATTGAATAAGATATCGGACTTATGAACAGAAATGTTTTTAAGTCCGATTTCTTTATATCTACTTTTTTGAGTGCGAATCTAAAAATATGATCAAGCTAGTTTGATTAATTTCACTAGAACTGTATGAAGTGAAAGTATTATCGTTGAATCAAACGCGGCCAACCCTATGTTAGTAAATCATTTATTTTATTAACGTTTATACATAATTGTTAGAGAGGGATAAATGTCCTTATCATTAGTTGTTAAACAACACTTTAAAGACTAGAAATGAGTCAGAAAATACTAGTAATATATAGAGAACCCAGTCAATGTCATATACAGCGATTTATAAATATTGTAAAATATGATAGATACACGAATCGTAAAGGAGAGAGACAAGTGGAGGATAAGAATTCAGTTATTGTATTTAAAAATGTTTCATTTCAATATCAAAGTGATGCATCCTTCACATTGAAAGATGTTTCTTTTAGTATACCTAAAGGTCAGTGGACATCTATTGTTGGTCATAACGGTTCTGGAAAATCTACAATTGCCAAGTTAATGATTGGCATAGAGAAAGTTAAATCTGGAGAAATTTTTTATAATAATCAAACTATAACAGATGATAATTTTGAAAAGTTAAGAAAAGACATAGGAATAGTATTCCAGAATCCGGATAATCAATTTGTTGGTTCAATTGTAAAATACGATGTGGCATTTGGACTCGAAAATCATGCGGTTCCACATGACGAAATGCATAGAAGAGTCGGCGAAGCACTTAAACAAGTTGATATGTTAGAACGTGCAGATTATGAACCTAATGCATTATCGGGGGGACAGAAGCAGCGTGTGGCTATAGCAAGTGTATTAGCACTTAACCCCTCTGTCATTATATTAGATGAGGCGACTTCTATGTTAGATCCTGATGCACGTCAAAATTTATTGGATTTAGTGAGAAAAGTTAAATCAGAACATAATATTACAATCATTTCTATTACGCATGATTTATCTGAGGCGATGGAAGCAGATCATGTTATCGTTATGAATAAAGGGACTGTCTATAAAGAAGGCACAGCGATTGAAATTTTCGACCATGCAGAAGAGTTAACAACAATAGGTCTAGATTTGCCATTCCCAATCAAAATAAATCAAATGCTGGGATACCAAACATCATTCTTAACTTATGAAGGGCTGGTGGATCAACTATGACTATACGCTTTGACAATGTAAGTTATACCTATCAAAAAGGGACACCATACCAGCATCAAGCTATTCATGATGTTAATACAGAATTTGAACAAGGTAAATATTACGCCATCGTTGGACAAACGGGTAGTGGTAAATCAACATTGATACAAAATATTAATGCACTGTTAAAGCCAACTACTGGGACAGTTACAGTTGATGACATTACTATTACACATAAGACCAAAGATAAATATATTAGACCTGTAAGAAAAAGAATTGGAATGGTATTTCAATTTCCCGAATCTCAATTATTTGAGGACACAGTAGAGCGTGAAATGATATTTGGACCTAAAAACTTTAAAATGAATTTAGATGAAGCCAAAAACTATGCCCATCGTCTGTTGATGGATTTAGGCTTTTCAAGAGATGTAATGTCACAATCACCATTTCAAATGTCAGGTGGACAAATGCGTAAAATAGCGATTGTATCGATATTGGCAATGAATCCTGATATTATCGTGGTTGATGAACCCACAGCAGGACTTGATCCACAAAGTAAACGACAAGTAATGCGATTACTAAAGTCATTACAAACAGATGAAAATAAGGCAATTATCCTAATTTCACATGATATGAATGAAGTCGCGCGTTATGCAGATGAAGTCATCGTTATGAAAGAAGGTAGTATAGTGTCGCAAACATCACCAAAAGAGCTCTTCAAAGATAAAAAAAAATTGGCGGATTGGCATATTGGTTTGCCAGAAATTGTTCAGTTACAATATGACTTTGAACAAAAATATCAAACAAAATTAAAAGATATTGCCTTAACTGAAGAAGCATTTGTAAGCTTGTATAAGGAGTGGCAACATGAAAAATAAATTGATTATAGGGCGATATTTACCAATTAATTCTTTTGTTCATCATCTTGATCCAAGAGCAAAGTTAATGTTTGTTTTTCTTTTTATTATATTAATATTTTTCTGTCATTCACCATTAACATATCTTTGGGTGTTTGCACTTATCTTATTCATTATGAGATTAGCAAAAATTCAATTATGGTTCCTAATCAAAGGTTTAACACCAATATTTTTCTTTTTAATCTTCACATTAATGATGCATATATTTTTAACTAAAGGTGGATATGTATTAGTTGAATGGCATGGCATCACGATTGAAACTAATGGTATTTTAGAAGGGCTTTATATATCATTGCGTTTAATTGGGATTGTGATGATTGCAACAATTATGACACTATCTACAAGTCCAATTGATTTAACAGATGCGTTTGAAAGATTACTTGCACCACTAAAGATGTTTAAATTACCAGTTCATCAATTAAGTATGATAATGTCCATTGCGTTACGATTCATCCCGACGTTAATGGATGAGTTAGATAAAATTATTTTGGCACAAAAGTCGCGTGGTTCTGAAATAAGTTCAGGGAACATTGCAACACGTATTAAATCATTTATTCCACTACTAGTGCCACTATTCATCTCAGCTTTCCAACGCGCCGAAGAATTAGCGGTCGCAATGGAAGTTAGGGGTTATGATGCCAATGTTAAGAGAACGAGCTACAGACAGCTTAAATGGCAATTGAGAGATACGTTATCTTTAATCATGATTATCCCAATTGCTATTATTTTATTCGTATTAAAATATTCAGGAGTGTAAATTCATGCGTATATTAGTAGAAATTGCGTATCAAGGAAATAATTTTCTAGGTTTTCAAATTCAACAAAATGGTCGAACGGTACAGCAACAATTTGAAAAGCTATTACAACGCATGCATAAAAGACATGTGAGAATCCATCCTTCAAGTAGGACTGATAGAGGTGTACATGCGATACAGCAATACTTTCATTTCGACACAGAGCTGAATATACCTATGTCACAATGGCAATATGCAATGAACCGAACGTTACCTGATGATATTTATGTCAACAATGTAGTTACAGTCGATGACGATTTTCATTGTCGTTACGATTGTGTAGGTAAACGCTATCGATATAAAGTATATCAAGCACAACACCGCGATCCATTTCAAAGTGGTTTGAAAACATTTATTCCTGAAACGTTGGATTTAGATAAAATGAACAGAGCGGCACAACAATTCATAGGTACACATGATTTTACGGGATTTTGTTCGCAAAAAACTGAAGTAGAAAGCAAGGTTAGAACATTATACCAAAGTGAAATTGTAAAGACAGATGATGGCTTTGATTATATTGTCACTGGATCTGGATTTTTATATAACATGGTGCGTGTCTTAGTTGCATTTTTAATAGAAGTTGGAAAAGGACGACATGAAATTTCTGATGTGCCGAAGCTACTTGAATCAAAGAATCGTAAGAATGTTCCTTTCACTGCAACGGCTGAAGGATTATATTTAGAGAAGATTTATTTAGATGAAAATGAGTTATTAAAAGACTTTGGCAACGATATCAAAATACATCGTAAAAAATCATTACAAAATGACTGATTGCCATTGACAAAAAGCTTGTGAAATTATAAGATTATTAACGGTATTGTTTTATATCCACCCCACGATAAGCCCCGGAAACTTATTGTGTTACAAGATATATAAGCAGAAACGAACAACAGTTAACAAAATAAATGAAATTAAACGTTTTAAAAATGAAACAAATGAAATCATCTATTAGGTTATGAAACTGTTTATAGCTTGAATAGAAGCATTTATTTTTTAGGAGGACAATTATTATGCGTCAAACATTTATGGCAAATGAATCAAACATTGAGCGCAAATGGTATGTTATCGATGCTGAAGGCCAAACATTAGGTCGTTTATCATCAGAAGTAGCATCTATCTTACGCGGTAAAAATAAAGTAACTTACACACCACACGTTGATACTGGTGATTATGTAATCGTTATTAATGCATCAAAAATCGAATTTACTGGTAACAAAGAAACTGACAAAGTTTACTACCGTCACTCAAATCACCCAGGTGGTATCAAATCAATCACTGCTGGTGAATTAAGAAGAACTAACCCAGAACGTTTAATTGAAAACTCAATTAAAGGTATGTTACCAAGCACTCGTTTAGGCGAAAAACAAGGTAAAAAATTATTTGTATATGGTGGCGCTGAACATCCACACGCTGCACAACAACCAGAAAACTACGAATTACGTGGTTAATTAGAAGGAGGAAATGACTTTGGCACAAGTTGAATATAGAGGCACAGGCCGTCGTAAAAACTCAGTAGCACGTGTACGTTTAGTACCAGGTGAAGGTAACATCACAGTTAATAACCGTGACGTACGCGAATACTTACCATTCGAATCATTAATTTTAGACTTAAACCAACCATTTGATGTAACTGAAACTAAAGGTAACTATGATGTTTTAGTTAACGTTCATGGTGGTGGTTTCACTGGACAAGCTCAAGCTATCCGTCACGGAATCGCTCGTGCATTATTAGAAGCAGATCCTGAATACAGAGGTTCTTTAAAACGCGCTGGATTACTTACTCGTGACCCACGTATGAAAGAACGTAAAAAACCAGGTCTTAAAGCAGCTCGTCGTTCACCTCAATTCTCAAAACGTTAATTGTCGGACGATATATACAAAACACCTCGAAGTTATGTCGAGGTGTTTTTTTACGTTTGTGTGGGGAATATGGAACGTGTAGAGTATAATGAATTTTCCTTTATTTAATGTCTCAGGAATAGAATAAATTCAACTATGTATTAGTGATTTGCACGTATGATTTGTACATGCTTAAACAATCAAAAGTGTCCATTATTAAATTATCATTTAGCTTGCGGAGGCCGTATGATAACCGGACGATTGTGTTCTAATCATAGAGGCTCAATGGAAGAACTACGGGACGAAAACCAGACGATAACTCAAGAACCATGATTTAAGAGTATTATCAAAATAAGGAGTGACTTAATTGAAAGATTCTATATTTTGGAAGAAAGCTTTTATTCCTGTTTATTTTATTGTTGCGATGCTGGTGTTTCTACTTTTTAGGTTTTATATTAAAACAGACAACTTTTCTATGTATTTAATGATTATCTTCTTAATTTGTTTAGGAACTGCATCTATCATTTATAACTATAAAAACAATCGATAAATATAAGTATGAAATGTATAAGTCACAGTTAGATCTAAGTCTTGCTGTGGCTTTTTTTATCGAAATGACAATTTTAAATCGCCAAAAACAACATTTTCAGTCCGCCATAAAACAACAATTTCAAATCGCCATTGACTAAACACGACATCCAAAAATTATTGTAACAATTCTTCACATCAATCAATCCAACATCCCTCATAATCACAACGCACAAAATCTATTCATGCATTTTTGGAATACTTAGTATTACAAATAACGATTTTTATTCATCTAACAAAGGTTATATAATGTACTGAAGGCAATTTTTATGTATTACAAATCTAATCGTACATGTAAAATTTTGATAAACATCATTAATTTTGCGTAACTATCATTAGATTACAAATCACAAAGTAATTACATGTAATACACATCTATACATCACATTTGAAGGGAAATGAATATAAATGACTGATAAAAAGTACACTGCAGCCGATATGGTTATTGATACTTTGAAAAATAATGGGGTAGAATATGTTTTTGGTATTCCGGGTGCAAAGATTGACTATCTATTTAATGCTTTAATTGATGATGGTCCTGAACTTATTGTCACTCGTCATGAACAAAACGCCGCAATGATGGCGCAAGGTATTGGAAGATTAACAGGCAAACCGGGTGTAGTACTTGTTACAAGTGGTCCTGGTGTAAGTAATTTAACTACTGGATTATTAACCGCAACATCTGAAGGGGATCCTGTATTAGCGTTAGGTGGCCAAGTGAAACGTAATGATTTATTACGATTAACGCATCAAAGTATTGATAATGCTGCGCTATTAAAATATTCATCAAAATATAGTGAAGAAGTACAAGATCCTGAATCATTATCAGAAGTTATGACAAATGCAATTCGAATTGCTACTTCAGGAAAAAATGGCGCAAGTTTTATTAGTATTCCGCAAGACGTTATTTCTTCACCAGTTGAATCTAAAGCTATATCACTTTGCCAAAAACCAAATTTAGGAGTACCGAGTGAACAAGATATTAATGATGTCATTGAAGCGATTAAAAATGCATCATTTCCTGTTTTATTAGCTGGTATGAGAAGTTCAAGTGCAGAAGAAACAAATGCCATTCGCAAATTAGTTGAGCGCACGAATTTACCAGTTGTAGAAACATTCCAAGGTGCAGGTGTAATTAGTCGTGAATTAGAAAATCATTTCTTCGGTCGTGTGGGCTTATTCCGCAATCAAGTTGGTGATGAATTATTACGTAAAAGTGATTTAGTTGTTACAATCGGTTATGATCCAATTGAATACGAAGCTAGTAACTGGAATAAAGAATTAGAAACACAAATTATCAATATTGACGAAGTTCAAGCTGAAATTACTAATTATATGCAACCGAAAAAAGAGTTGATTGGTAATATTGCTAAAACGATTGAAATGATTTCTGAAAAAGTGGATGAGCCATTTATAAATCAACAACATTTAGACGAATTAGAACAATTAAGAACACATATTGATGAAGAAACTGGTATTAAAGCGACGCATGAAGAAGGAATTCTACATCCAGTGGAAATTATTGAATCTATGCAAAAGGTATTAACTGATGATACTACTGTAACAGTTGATGTTGGAAGTCACTATATTTGGATGGCACGTAATTTCAGAAGTTACAATCCAAGACATTTATTATTTAGCAATGGTATGCAAACGCTTGGTGTAGCATTACCGTGGGCAATTTCAGCTGCACTTGTGCGCCCTAATACGCAAGTTGTGTCCGTTGCTGGCGATGGTGGCTTTTTATTTTCATCACAAGATTTAGAAACGGCCGTACGTAAAAATTTAAATATCATCCAGCTTATTTGGAATGATGGAAAATATAACATGGTTGAATTCCAAGAAGAAATGAAATATAAACGTTCGTCAGGTGTAGACTTCGGTCCTGTAGATTTTGTAAAATATGCAGAATCATTTGGCGCGAAAGGTTTACGAGTTACTAATCAAGAAGAATTAGAAGCGGCAATTAAAGAGGGCTATGAAACAGATGGTCCAGTATTAATTGATATACCTGTAAATTACAAAGATAATATCAAACTTTCAACAAATATGTTACCTGACGTATTTAACTAAAATAAAGATAAATGTTAAAGAGGAGTGGGAGATTTTATGACTAATGTTTTATACCAACATGGTACATTAGGCACATTAATGGCAGGATTATTAAAAGGAACTGCATCAATAAATGAATTATTGCAACATGGTGACTTAGGTATCGCTACACTAACAGGTTCAAACGGTGAGGTAATCTTTTTAGATGGAAAAGCTTACCATGCAAATGAACATAAAGAATTTGTAGAATTAAAAGGTGACGAGTTAACACCATATGCAACTGTAACTAAATTTGTAGCAGATACAAGCTATGAAACGAAAGATAAATCTTCAGAAGCAGTTTTTGCAGAAATTAAGGAAAAGATGTTGAGTGAAAATTTATTTTCAGCAGTAAAAATTTCAGGCTTATTTAAAAAAATGCATGTACGTATGATGCCGGCTCAAGAACCACCTTATACACGTTTAATCGATTCAGCTAGAAGACAACCTGAACAAACTGAAACGTATGTCAAAGGTTCAGTCGTTGGTTTCTTTACACCAGAATTATTCCATGGTATCGGATCAGCAGGATTTCATGTACACTTTGCGAATGATGATCGTAACTTTGGTGGACATGTCTTAGATTTTGAAGTAGAAGATGTTAAAGTAGAAATCCAAAATATAGAAACATTTGAACAGCATTTTCCAATTCAAGATAAAGATTTCACTAAAGCAAATATTGACTATAAAGATATTGCAGACGAAATTAGAGAAGCTGAATAATGAATCCAGAAATATAATGACGGTTTATGAAAATTGACTTCATAATGCGCGATTTAGAAATGATAGTTTGTAAATATGATTAACCATGACTACAATAGAACAAATATATTTATAATTACGTCTAAGTAATAAAATAAATCCCTTCACTATTAGCAGTAGTGAGGGGATTTATTAGGTTCCAGATATTTGAGATTTGCTGTTATGTTTAGATTATAAATTGTGGTACACACTCATATAAAATTTACTATTGTATAGGCCAATCTGTTACTACGAGAAGCAAACAACAATAATTTACAAGTTCAATAACTAAAAAGACAAACGCCAATTTTTCAGCGCTTGCCCTATAAAACTATTTTCAAATTATTATTTAACTACAATTTGTATCTGTTTGATTGTACTTGGATCAATTGAATTTTTAGCGTCGTCATTTTTCTTTAGATTCACTACTTTTTTATTACCATCATTCAAAGTAAGCGTATAAGTTGCTGTTTGGGCATTATTAATTTTTTCTGTTGTAACACCACGTTGAGAAGCTAATTCATTTTTTACTTTACTGTCAATTTCTTGATAAAGAACATTTTTATTTTCTGGGAAGATAAAGTAAGTTCGATGTAATGCAGTAATACCATCTACTGAAATTGTGTAAGGAACAGTGTGATAACCATCCACAGTCATTTCTTTATAGCCGTTATTACTATCTGCAGATGCTTCGTGACTCGGTAATGCAGCTCCGACCGTTGATAATAATCCCAATGCTAAAGTGGCAGTAACAAATGATTTTAGTTTCATATCTCAATCTCCTTTTCGGGTTGTATGATATTACACTATTTGTATAACACGTTTCATAAAGTTTAAAACATACTTTTTGCATTTTTTATATTTTAATTTTTAGTAATAGTTTTTAACGAGGGATATGACTCGTGCATTTTGAAAAGTGGTAAGCAATGTTTTTAGTTTATAGGGATTGATTAGTTGTATATAATAATCATGAAAAGCATATAGTCGATCTTATACTTTTAATTGAGACTTATAGTGTATTTAAGTTATAGATAAATTCATTAAAATATTATGGGGGAATGAGTATGTCAAAGCGTCTATTATTGTTTGATTTTGATGAAACATATTTTAAACATAATACAAATGAAGAAGATTTAAGTCATTTAAGAGAAATGGAAAAATTGTTGGAAAAACTAACTAATAATAATGAAGTGATCACTGCTGTATTGACAGGAAGTACATTTCAAAGTGTCATGGATAAAATGGATCAAGTTAATATGACGTTTAAACCATTACATATCTTTTCTGATTTGAGTTCTAAAATGTTCACTTGGAATAATGGCGAATATGTTGAATCAGAAACATATAAAAAGAAAGTCTTGAGCGAACCATTTTTATTTGAAGATATTGAAGATATATTACGTCATATTTCTGCGCAATATAATGTCGAATTTATTCCACAAAGAGCATTTGAAGGTAATGAAACACATTATAATTTTTATTTTCATTCAACAGGTAATCACAACAATGATAGTCGTATCCTAGAAGCACTTGTCAGATACGCAAATGACCAAAACTATACAGCGAGATTTAGTCGAAGCAATCCATTAGCTGGTGATCCTGAAAATGCGTATGATATTGACTTCACACCGTCAAATGCTGGAAAATTATATGCTACTCAATTTCTGATGAGGAAATATAATATACCAGTAAAATCAATATTAGGTTTTGGAGATAGCGGCAATGACGAAGCATATTTAAGCTATCTTGAACATGCATATTTGATGTCGAATAGTAGAGATGAAGCATTAAAGCAGAAATTTAGATTAACAAAATATCCATATTATCAAGGGATAACACTGCATGTTAAAGAATTTGTTGAAGGTAAGTATGATTATTGATTAGTTGAGTGATATGTATACTTTTTAAGTGCAAATATTAATATTTAAGGGATGATTAGAAAATATGGTGAATCGACTACACTTTAGCTTTAAAAAATTATTTATATGTTGATTTATCCAATTAAGTGTAGACGATTCAGGTAGCGCAAAAATGACGCAGGAACTGGAGAAAGAATTGATACCAAAATTAATATAATAGGTTAAGTATATATGAATAAAACAAACTTTGGGGCTTATTTAAATAAAAGTAAGAGCAGGAAAATATATAAGATTTTTAATCAAAATTTGAAGCGAGAGTTTAGTTATTGGCAGTTTAGGAAACTTTTCAAATCTTATACAAGGCAGTCTGATGTACATGAATTAAAAGTGTGTACTCAAAATGATGGTACTATTGAGCAAATATGGATAGATGAAGCAAATCAATTTGGAGTGTCAGTGACTTGGAAAGATAATAGTATTATCGGATTTGTTATGCGTCCGTTAATTAATTATGATGCGATTAAGAATGAAACGACTTTAAAATACGCAGTGCCGACAACAGATTGCTATGAGATTTTTTGGGGTGGAGATAATGAATTATATAATTATCACTATTTATACCCACATCAAAGGTATGCTATTGATTTAGTTATTAAAGAAAATCATAAAACATATAAGAATCAAGGAAAAGTAAATACTGATTATTTTTGTTTTGGAAAAGATATCATTGCGCCAGCAAATGGTACAGTTGAAAAAGTAGTGAATGGGGTTCAAGACAACAGTATTGGAAGTACGAATGAATCACAGTTTTTAGGAAATTATATTGTAATTAAGCACGCAGAAAATGAGTATAGCTTAATAGCTCATTTACACCAATATTCAATCATTGTGAATGAGGGGCAAAATGTTAAATATGGTGATATCATTGGGAAGGTTGGGAATTCTGGCAATTCTACTGAACCTCATATACATTTTCAAGTAATGAATGATAAGAATATTGAAGCATGTACATCTTTAAAAATTCGATTTATAAATAATCGAGAACTTATCAAAGGGGATGTGGTCTGCGGATTACAAGCTGAATGATGGCGATACTTATAAAATCTCGACACTATAAAAATGGTATAGTGTCGAGATTTTCTTGCTTATTTAGTTAATTCAAAGTGCACGCCGGATTCATTAGAAGTCGACGTATTTTTGTTTGTAATAGAGTAACCGGTCATTGAAATTTTAGATTCAATATCTGAAGCGGAATTTGTAGATTCAGGATTATAGAAGCTACATTCATAAGTGTTATCATCTTTCTTTTTAAGTATAAACATACCTTTGGCTTTAACTTCGACTTTAGTGTTGTTAATGTCAAAAGTTTGAGTGCTATTACTATAATTAACACCAGCCCAAACCGATTCATTATCTTTCACAACGTGGAAGTCATCTTCTTGCTTAACGACAGTTACTTCATCTTTTTTTGTCTTAAAGACATCTTTAGATAAGCCTGGATACAACACATATCCATATTTATTGTCAGAATTAGAATGCTTTTGAGTTACTTCATAATACTCATCAGTTTTTTGTGTATCTTTTTGACTTTTATTTATTTCTTTCCACTTACCAGTATGACTTTCTTTTTTTACAGTTATTTTCGGTTTGTTTAAAAAATGATAACCGATGTTCTTTTTGGTATCTGTGGACTCTAAAAAGACTGAATTGTTTTCCTGATTATCAGAATTGGTTGTTTGTTTATCGTCTGTATATAACGTATACCCATTCGCTTTGCGATTTTCAATCGTTGTAACTGGATTCTTTGATGAATCAGTACTTTTAATGCCAGTTCCTAAGAAGACAATTTTATCGTTTAATATGAAATATGATTTTTTGGCAGTTAAAGTTTTGTCCTGATTTTCAAAATCCATTCCGATACTAGCATGTTGGTCATCAACTTTTGTTCCGCCAACAAAAGTTTTACTCGACTTTTTATCATCCGTATCTTTTAATATTTCATTGTCTAAAGTTGTTGTACCTGATAAACGTTTCATATCGGCTGTCACCCAGAAGTTATCACGATAGTGTTTGACATCGCTGTTATATAAATAAGACATTCCAGCACCAGTGTGCCAACCTTTTAAATTCTCTCCGTTGATACTTTCATAGCGTGCTACGTTTTTCGACGTCATACTTAAACCAAATGCAAAGTCTAAGTCTTTGTTATGATAGGTGACACGATCCATGTCATTATATATTTTAAGTTGTTGTGTTAATCCGTTTTTAGAAATACTGTTATCTGTCATTAAAGACTTCATTTTATCTATGTCCGAATATGAATTTAAATAATCATTTTGTTTATAACTTGAATCTGACTCTACTGAAGATTTGACAATCTTTTTATACTTAGCTTTTGTTGAATCATCCATGGCATCACTTAATCTCAACAATGATTTCATTACTGTTGCAGATGCTGAGTGACTGGTTTCATTTTCACGACTGATAGCTCTACCTCGTGATAAATCCATCATTTCACCTTTATAAATGAGTGGCATAAATCCGTCGTCAATCCATGACTTTAAGGTTGTATCATTTTGGGTTTTATCATTAAAAGGTGTTTCTTTTATCATCGGCATCATTTGAGAAATCCCCTCTAAGAGTACAACGCCATAAGCACCAGTGTATGGAACGTCTTGATGATCAATGTAAGAGCCATCTTTATAAAATCCATTACGTTCTTTACCAGTGGCAGAATCTTGAACGTAAGTGAAGACTTTATTAAATGAATCTATAGACTTTTTCATCATATCTTTATCTTCTTCGATAATACATTCTAAAAGTTTCACCTTAGAAATGTCTACTAGATTTCCGCCTTTAGCAAGTTCAGCTTTTCCTACAGAAGATAATATTTTGTCACTATCTGGGGCGAAAGTTTTAATAGGGGCAGTGAATTTTTTCTTTTCTTCATTTGAAAATTGATCATTCAGCAATATAAGCGTATTTGTTAATGATTTAGGTGTTCCAATTTCATAATCCCACCAATTTAAGTTGGTATTCTTGCCAGTTGTTTTAGTAAAATTCTCACTTAATTCTTTTACTTTTTTATCTGGTTCTTTTCCATATGCATTTTTATGCAGCCACTCAAGGGCATCTTTCACTTTCTTCTTATTTTCGTCAGTATTTAAAGTGGTTTTAGGATTCCTCATCGCTTCTGCGATTTTCTCAATATTACGATAGGTACGAGTCATATGAGAAGAATTAGTTTCAAGGGTTTCCGCTCCTGACCACAAGTATTTCCTACCACTTTCAGTTTTCATTTCCTTGAGTAAATTCGTCGCCTCTTTCTCTGTAGCATCAAACTTCTTCTTCATATCTGGATTATTCTCATCATACTTATCATAACCATAGTTAACGTCCAGCCATGTGTTCCTCAATTTTTCATAATCTGGCGTTTGAACATTCGTATCAGCCACAGCGATTTGATGTTTATCAACACTTCTGAATTCACCACCATTCAAAGTAATCACACCAGCCATTAATAACGTAATGGTGGATAATTTTTGCCATTTCTTTATTCTATATGTCATTGACATGTCTCCTTTTTGTGTTGCGCGTGCGCAATGAATATTATGATTAAATAATGATTCAATTTTTCAAAATTCGTTAACGTATACAAATGACTGTCTACTGTCAAACAATCCACAAAGAATGTTGATGCATATAAACAATCGATCACCCAAATTTTCCGCATCACCCAAAAATTGCAACTAAAATAATTTTCAAAAAATTAAATATTATCAATCTTAGTGATTATATCATTTTAAATATTTAAGTTATACAATTTTTAAAGTAATTAAAAACGATGAAATGTAAAATGTTAAAAAAGAGACAAATTTAAATTTGAGTAATAAAATAAGAAGTATTCAAACGAAGATGACAATATATAAAGCAACATTACTTTAGACGACCAAACATAACTGAAAGGATAGTCGCAATGAAAACTAAAGAAGTCGTAGCGCTCATGAATATATCTCAAGACACTTTAAGATATTATGAAAAGGTTGGTGTGATTCCACCAGTTAATCGAGATGAAAATGGATATAGAATATATAATGATAGTGATTTAAATTGGATTTATTTAGTGAAAAATTTGCGAAATGCAGGCGTCAGTATTGAATCGCTTATCGAATTTTGCAGGTTAGCGCAGCTTCCTAAAAATGAAAATATTCAAGCACAGCAAAAGCAAATTTTAAATAAGCAACTCGAAGAATTAAATGAAAACTTAAAGACAATTCATGATGCGAGAGATTTACTACAATATAAAATTGATAATTATGATAATCATATTGCTAAAATCAATGCTAGTGATAATTATGATGACAATGTTGAACGTCTTTGGGAGAGAAAGTAAACCTATGGCTTGCTATAGAGTTCGCTCCATGGTTTATAGTGGACATACAAGATAAAGGAGGTTCATTTTATGAATCATATTGAAATAAGTAAAGATGTAAAGATACCAGTATTAGGTTTCGGAGTATTTCAAATTCCTCAAGAACAAACAGCAGAAGCGGTTAAAGAAGCAATTAAAGCGGGTTATAGACATATTGATACAGCACAAAGTTATTTAAATGAAACTGAAGTAGGTCAAGGTATTGAAGCTTCAGGTATTGATAGAAGTGAACTATTCATTACGACTAAAGTATGGATTGAAAATGTTAACTATGAAGATACTATCAAATCAATCGAACGATCATTACAACGATTAAATTTGGACTATCTTGATCTAGTGCTTATTCACCAACCTTACAATGACGTATATGGCTCATGGCGTGCATTAGAAGAGTTAAAAGAAAATGGTAAAATTAAAGCAATCGGTGTATCTAACTTCGGCGTTGATCGAATTGTAGATTTAGGTATTCACAATCAAATTCAACCACAAGTGAACCAAATAGAAATTAATCCATTCCATCAACAAGAAGAACAAGTTGCAGCACTTCAACAAGAAAATGTTGTGGTAGAAGCTTGGGCACCATTTGCAGAAGGTAAAAATCAATTATTCCAAAATCAATTGTTGCAGGCCATTGCAGATAAATACAACAAATCAATTGCACAAGTTATTTTACGCTGGTTAGTAGAACGTGACATTGTTGTACTCGCAAAATCAGTGAATCCAGAACGTATGGTTCAAAACTTAGATATATTTGATTTTGAACTTACAGAAGAAGATAAACAACAAATTGCGACATTAGAAGAAAGTAATAGCCAATTTTTCTCACATGCTGATCCAGAGATGATTAAAGCACTTACAAGCAGAGAATTAGATGTTTAATCATAATATAACAAAGTAAATCATTTACATTACACTAACCTGAAACTTGGATGTTAAAGTCTATGTTTCAGGTTATTTTTTACTCTTAAAAAGTGAAAGGAGCAAGCAAATAAGTTATTATATATTTTTATATTATGTAATAACGTAACTAAGGTTATAATTAGATAATTAATATGTCTTGGAATTAATTATTTAATAAGTTGTATAGCAGGTGGCGATATGAGATATATACACTTTTCTATTATTACATTAATTACAGGTATCATTATGCATATTACAATGTACTTTGTACCATTTGAATCTCGGAAAATGCCACTATTTATGACGATAATTTTTACAATCTAAAAGCAGTAAAGACTCATAATATAACCAAAAACATTAATAAAAGTTTGTTAAATGATAAGGGGATGAGTATTGGTAAATTTACTCAAAAGGTTTAAGGGAAAAATCCTACCTGGAGAGATTCAAAAACTAAATGGACTATTTCCAAAAATAAAGGGCAATCACATGGTGGTTCTTATTGGAAGTTAATAAATAACAAAGGAAAAAGAATAGCTTCTTTAACTAAAGAAGGAAAAATCTTAAGGGAATAAGGTGTTGTAAATTATGTGCTTTGATATAAATAATTTGGATATAAAAAAGTTGAATTTTAGAAAGGTAAAAAACGCAATTCATTTAAGTTTAAGTGGCGATAAATACCAGTTTTTGGAGGACGGTAAAACTATCAATAATACTTATTTTTTAGCTGTATATGATAATGCAATAAACATTTTTGAAGATTTGTTTTCGCCTTCTGATTCTATAAATTTGGTTCATGTAGTATATGTTTATAGTGAACCTTATAAGAAAACAAATGTTATAAAAAAATTTACATCGTTAACAATAGATGAATTGTATTACTTTAAAGAATATAAAAAGGAGAAGGATGATAATATTTTGTGCGAGGAGTTTTCATATAAGTGTTCCATAAAAGATATAAAATATAAAAAATTATTAAAAGCTATATCCAATCAAGACTTTAAAGGGTTAGTTCCAAATATCAATCAGAATGATAATTATTCTGAAATATATATAATTAACAATACTAAAAACTTAATATATCATTTATATGATGATAGAGGTCTATGGCTAGCTTTTAATAATAATGAAGATTATGCAAGATATTCTGAAAAATATAATGATTTAATATCGGAATTTGATAATGAAGATATCTAATTTTTTAATATTCGTAGCTTTTATTTTTCTACTTATTTTATGTTTATTTTTAATCTTACAAATGACAAACCATTAAAAGTAGCATCCCAACATCAAACAAAAAAACAATTCATCAAATAAAAATCGCTACAAAACCAAGTCATTAAACACGCAATAATTAAAATTTTCCACTCATTATAATTCTGAATTCCAAATGTCGAATTCCGAAAACCAAACTCCAAATTCCAAAAACGCAACTCCAAAATTAAAAGCATTTCCCTACCATTCGGGAAATGCTTTTTACATACTGATTACTCTGTCATTAATGATTTTACAACGGAAACCATGTCGTCATGTATGACCAAAGTAGCGTCGCTATCATAAGGTGTGCGGTCTTTATTGATAATAATTAAATTGTCGCCTTTAAAATGTGATATTAATCCTGCGGCAGGTTGTACAACGAGTGATGAACCTAGTACAACAAGGGTGTCAGCATGTTCAATTTTATTTAATGCCCTTATGATGGTAGGTTGATCTAACATTTCACCGTATAATACGATGTCCGGTCGAATGGCACCACCACAATTATCACAATGTTTCAAAGTTCTATCAATAACATCTGACTTCGTATAAGATTTATGACATGCATTACAATAAAAACGATTTAACGTGCCATGTAATTCATCAACATGTTGACTTCCAGCGTCTGAGTGCAAACCATCGATATTTTGCGTGATGACACCTAAAGATTGTTGATTACGTTCTAATTTTGCAATCCAATCATGAACGATATTGGGCATCGTATCGACAAATAGTAAGCGCTTATGGCAGAAATTGATAAAACCTTCAGGATCATCTTCTAAATAATCACGGCTTAACAAGTATTCTGGCGAAAGCCCATCTTTTGAAATTTCATCAAATAAGCCACCCATTGAGCGGAAATCTGGAACACCACTTGCGACAGATACACCAGCACCTGTAAAAAATGTAATACGATTCGAACTATCTATAATATGTTTTAGTGTCTCTAAATCATGTTTCAAGTTAAACACCCCATCAAAATAATGAATGATTTATAACGTCTTTTGCTTTTATTATAGTATATTCATTTTACGATTATCAAAAGCGCAGTTTAAACAGTTCTTTTTAAAAATGAATTATACATATAATCGAACAGTTAAATTATATTAGTTTTTACGCAATTTTTATTATAGAATAAGCATGTATATTAAAATTGATGTCTAAACATAAAGGATAATGACCCATCGCCTAAATAAAGGAGGCAATTTTACATTGAATAAACATGAACGTTTGGACGAAATTGCTAAACTAGTGAATAAAAAGGGCACGATAAGAACGAATGAAATCGTCGAAGGTTTAAATGTGTCTGATATGACAATTCGAAGAGATTTAATTGAGTTGGAAAATAAAGGGATTTTAACGAAGATTCATGGTGGTGCACGCAGTAATTCAACATTTCAGTATAAAGAAATATCGCATAAAGAAAAACATACCCGTCAAATTGCAGAAAAACGATTTATAGCTAAAAAAGCTGCATCATTAATTGAAGATGGGGATACTTTGTTTTTCGGACCGGGAACAACAGTGGAACTATTAGCGGAAGAAGTCAATCATCATACGCTCACAATTATTACGAATTGTTTGCCAGTGTATAAAATTTTGTTGGAAAAACAAACAGCACATTTTCGTGTCTATTTAATTGGTGGTGAAATGCGCCATATTACAGAAGCGTTTGTAGGTGAAATGGCGAATGCCATGTTGGAAAAACTAAGATTTAGCAAGATGTTCTTTAGTAGTAACGCAGTAAATAAAGGTGCTGTGATGACATCTACATTAGATGAAGCCTATACGCAACAACTGGCACTCAGTAATTCAATTGAAAAATACTTGTTAATCGATCATACGAAAGTTGGCAAAGAAGATTTTACATCATTTTGTCAGTTAAACGAATTGACTGCAGTGGTCATGGATTATGAAGATGAAGAAAAGGTAGAAACGATTAAAACATATATTGAAGTAGTCGACTAAATTAAAAATATAACTGCATTGTTAAAATATGTGTCTATATGCTCATAAGTGAATGTGAATTTGCATTCATTTATGGGTTATTTTTTTGCAAATTTATGTCAACGGGAACCTCGACAAAGTTTTACTACAATTTCAGACGAATACCTAATTAAAACAACACCACAATATGAATGTTCACTTATTGTTTGAAAATACGTCATAAACAAACAGATTATAAACATATTATGTTGATTTATTGTTTGTTTATGTTTATAATTTAAACGTAATCAAATTGAAAGCCTTTTCTCAAGATTTTCATAACCTACAAATAAATATGTCACATTTTAAGAAAGGTATTTCAAAATTAAAGTAAAAAGGAGTCTTATTATGGCGATTATTATTGGTTCAGATGAAGCTGGCAAACGATTAAAAGAAGTCATCAAATCATACTTATTAGACAATAAATATGATGTTGTTGACGTAACAGAAGGACAGGAAGTTGACTTTGTTGATGCAACTTTGGCTGTAGCAAAAGATGTTCAAAGTCAAGAAGGTAACTTAGGTATTGTTATCGATGCATTTGGTGCAGGTAGCTTTATGGTTGCTACAAAAATCAAAGGCATGATTGCTGCTGAAGTATCAGATGAACGCTCTGGATATATGACTAGAGGCCATAACAATTCAAGAATGATCACTATGGGATCTGAAATTGTTGGAGACACATTAGCGAAAAATGTCGTTAAAGGTTTTGTTGAAGGTAAATACGATGGTGGTAGACACCAAATCCGCGTAGATATGCTTAATAAAATGTGCTAAGGAGGAAAAATTACTATGAAGATTGCATTAGGATGCGACCATATTGTTACAGATACAAAAATGCGTGTATCTGAATTTTTAAAATCAAAAGGACATGAAGTCATTGACGTAGGAACATACGATTTCACAAGAACACATTATCCAATTTTTGGTAAAAAAGTTGGCGAACAAGTTGTTAGCGGTAATGCAGACTTAGGTGTTTGTATTTGTGGAACAGGTGTTGGTATTAACAATGCTGTAAATAAAGTACCTGGCGTTCGTTCAGCACTAGTACGTGATATGACATCAGCGTTATATGCTAAAGAAGAATTAAATGCGAACGTTATTGGCTTTGGTGGACGTATTATAGGTGAGTTATTAATGTGCGATATTATCGATGCATTTATTAACGCTGAATATAAACCAACTGAAGAGAACAAAAAATTAATCGCTAAAATTAAACATTTAGAAACAAGCAATGCAGATCAAGCTGATCCACATTTCTTTGATGAATTCTTAGAAAAATGGGACAGAGGCGAATACCACGATTAAGGGACGACACATATGATTTTAACTTTAACATTAAATCCATCCGTTGATATTTCATATCCATTAACAGCATTGAAATTAGATGATGTTAATCGTGTTCAAGAAGTAAGTAAAACAGCTGGTGGTAAAGGTTTAAATGTAACAAGAGTACTTGCGCAAGTAGGCGAGCCAGTCCTTGCGAGTGGTTTTATTGGCGGTGAATTAGGTCAATTTATTGCTAAAAAATTAGATCATGCCAACATCAAGCATGCATTTTATAACATTAAGGGTGAAACACGAAACTGCATTGCAATTTTACATGAAGGGCAACAAACAGAAATTTTAGAGCAGGGACCGGAGATTGATAATCAAGAGGCTGCAGGATTTATTAAACATTTTGAACAATTATTAGAAAAAGTTGAAGCAGTTGCTATTTCAGGTAGCTTACCTAAAGGATTAAATCAAGATTATTATGCACAAATTATTGAACGATGCCAAAACAAAGGTGTGCCTGTGATATTGGACTGCTCGGGTGCAACTTTGCAAACTGTTTTGAAAAATCCATACAAACCAACAGTCATTAAACCAAACATTTCTGAACTATATCAATTGCTTAACCAGCCACTTGATGAAAGTTTAGAAAGTTTGAAACAGGCAGTGTCACAACCCTTATTCGAAGGGATTGAGTGGATTATTGTGTCTTTAGGTGCACAAGGTGCATTCGCTAAGCACAATCATACATTCTATAGAGTGAATATTCCGACAATAAGCGTATTAAATCCGGTTGGTTCAGGTGATTCTACAGTTGCTGGAATTACTTCAGCAATTCTCAATCATGAAAACGACCACGATTTACTAAAAAAAGCTAATACTTTAGGCATGCTGAATGCGCAAGAAGCACAAACAGGATATGTCAATTTAAATAATTATGATGAATTATTCAATCAAATTGAAGTTTTAGAGGTGTAAATAATGTCAAAATCTAATCAAAAAATCGCATCAATTGAACAATTAAGTAATAACGAAGGTATCATTTCTGCATTAGCATTTGACCAACGTGGTGCTTTAAAACGAATGATGGCTAAACATCAAACGGAAGAGCCAACTGTCGCTCAAATTGAACAATTAAAAGTATTAGTTGCGGAAGAATTAACACAATATGCATCTTCAATTTTATTAGATCCTGAATATGGTTTACCAGCTTCAGATGCACGTAACAAAGATTGTGGATTATTACTTGCTTATGAAAAAACTGGATATGACGTAAATGCTAAAGGTCGTTTACCTGACTGTTTAGTAGAGTGGTCTGCAAAACGTTTAAAAGAACAAGGTGCAAATGCTGTTAAATTCTTACTTTACTATGATGTTGATGATGCTGAAGAAATTAACATTCAAAAGAAAGCATACATTGAAAGAATCGGTTCAGAATGTGTTGCAGAAGACATTCCTTTCTTCTTAGAAGTATTAACATACGATGACAACATTCCTGATAACGGTAGTGTTGAATTCGCAAAAGTTAAGCCTAGAAAGGTTAACGAAGCAATGAAATTATTCTCAGAACCACGCTTTAATGTTGATGTATTGAAAGTTGAAGTACCAGTAAACATGAAGTATGTAGAAGGCTTTGCTGAAGGTGAAGTGGTTTATACGAAAAAAGAAGCAGCACAACACTTTAAAGATCAAGACGCTGCAACAAATTTACCATACATTTACTTAAGTGCTGGTGTTTCTGCGGAATTATTCCAAGAAACTTTAAAATTTGCTCACGAAGCTGGTGCTAAATTCAACGGGGTACTTTGTGGCCGTGCTACATGGTCTGGTGCTGTTCAAGTATACATTGAACAAGGTGAAGATGCTGCTCGTGAATGGTTACGTACAACTGGTTTCAAAAATATTGATGACTTAAATAAAGTATTAAAAGATACTGCGACATCTTGGAAACAAAGAAAATAAGTTTAAAAGGGGATTAATGCTATGAATAGAGAAGAAGTCCAATTATTAGGTTTTGAAATTGTTGCATTTGCAGGGGATGCACGTTCTAAGTTTTTAGAAGCATTAACAGCAGCTCAAGCTGGAGATTTTGCAAAAGCAGATGCACTGATTGAAGAAGGAAACAATTGCATTGCGGAAGCACATAGAGCACAAACAAGCCTGTTGGCTAAAGAAGCGCAAGGTGATGATATTGCATACAGTGTAACGATGATACATGGTCAAGATCATTTAATGACAACAATTTTACTGAAAGATTTAATGAAGCATTTATTAGAATTTTATAAAAGAGGGTGATGACAATGATGCAAAAATTGATCGCACAAATTGAAAAAGGGAAGCCATTTTTCGAGAAATTATCACGAAACATATATTTAAGAGCCATCCGTGATGGATTTATTTCTGCAATGCCTGTCATCTTATTCTCAAGTATCTTTCTATTAATTGCATATGTGCCAAATATATTTGGTTTTAAATGGGATAAAGGCATGGAAGCCATTTTAATGAAACCATATAACTATACGATGGGGCTTGTAGCATTTTTAGTAGCAGGAACGACAGCGAAATCTTTAACAGATTCATTTAACCGTAAGCTAGAAAGTACAAATCAAATTAACTTTATTTCTACAATGCTAGCAGCGATGTGTGGATTCTTGTTCTTAGCTTCTGATCCAGCCAAAGATGGTGGATTCTTAAGTGCATTTATGGGAACTAAAGGTTTATTAACAGCATTCTTATCAGCATTTGTAACTGTTATTGTTTATAACTTCTGTGTGAAGCGCAATATTACAATTAAAATGCCGAAAGAAGTACCGCCGAATATTTCACAAGTATTTAAGGACTTAATTCCATTTTCAGCGGTAATCATCATTCTTTATGCATTAGATTTAGTCATTCGCAACAGCTTTAAATCAAATGTAGCGGAAGGTATTTTAAAATTATTCGAACCATTATTTACAGCAGCAGATGGATGGATTGGTGTCACAATTATCTTTGGTGCCTTTGCATTATTCTGGTTTGTAGGTATTCATGGTCCGTCAATTGTAGAGCCAGCAATTGCAGCCATTACATATGCGAATATCGAAGCGAACTTCAAGTTGCTTCAAGCTGGAGAACACGCAGATAAAATTATTACATCAGGTACACAAATGTTTATCGTTACTTTTGGAGGTACGGGTGCAACATTGGTCGTCCCGTTCATGTTTATGTGGATGACGAAATCTAAACGAAACAAAGCGATTGGACGTGCATCAGTTGTACCAACATTCTTTGGTGTAAACGAACCAATTTTATTTGGTGCACCACTAGTATTGAATCCTGTGTTCTTTATTCCATTTGTATTAGCACCAATTGTTAACGTATGGATTTTCAAACTTTTCGTTGAAGTGTTAGGAATGAATAGTTTTAGTGTGAATTTACATTGGACAACACCAGGTCCATTGGGCATTATCATGGGTACAGGTTTTGGTTTATGGTCATTCGTTCTAGCTATTACTTTGATTGTTGTAGATATTATTATTTACTACCCATTCCTAAAAGTTTATGATAGTGAAATTCTTGATGAAGAAGAAGGACGTAAAGAAAGTAATTCAGATTTAAAAGAAAAAGTTGCAGCAAACTTTGATACGAAAAAAGCTGATTCAATTTTAGCGGCAAGTGGTGTATCAGACGATGCAGCTAAAGCTTCAAATATCACAGAACAAACAAATGTCTTAGTACTTTGTGCCGGTGGTGGTACAAGTGGATTATTAGCCAATGCACTTAATAAAGCAGCTGAAGAATATCATGTGCCAGTGAAAGCGGCAGCTGGCGGATATGGCGCACATATGGACATTATGAAAGAGTACCAATTAATCATTTTAGCGCCACAAGTTGCGTCTAACTATGAAGATATTAAGCAAGATACAGATAGATTAGGTATTAAATTAGCGAAGACTCAAGGTGCCGAATATATCAAATTGACACGAGACGGCCAAGCAGCCCTTGATTTCGTTCAACAACAATTTGAAAATTAAGAATAGGAGTTTTTCATATGACTAAAACATTACCTGAAGATTTTATTTTTGGTGGAGCAACAGCAGCATATCAAGCAGAAGGTGCGACAAATACGGATGGTAAAGGTCGTGTAGCATGGGATACGTATTTGGAAGAAAACTATTGGTACACTGCAGAACCAGCGAGTGATTTTTATAACAGATATCCAGTGGATTTAGAATTAAGTGAAAAATTCGGTGTTAATGGTATCCGTATTTCAATTGCATGGTCACGTATCTTCCCAAATGGATATGGCGAAGTTAACCCTAAAGGTGTTGAGTATTACCATAAGTTATTTGCAGAGTGTCATAAACGTCATGTTGAACCATTTGTAACATTGCATCATTTTGATACACCAGAAGTGTTACACAAAGATGGCGATTTTCTAAATCGTAAAACGATTGACTACTTTGTAGATTATGCTGAATATTGTTTTAAAGAATTCCCAGAAGTAAAATATTGGACTACATTCAATGAAATTGGACCAATTGGTGATGGCCAATATTTAGTAGGTAAATTCCCTCCAGGTATTAAATATGATTTTGAAAAAGTTTTCCAATCTCATCATAATATGATGGTTGCTCATGCAAGAGCAGTGAAATTATTCAAGGATGGCGGCTATCAAGGAGAAATTGGTGTTGTACACGCATTGCCAACAAAATATCCGTTCGATCCATCAAATCCTGAAGATGTTCGTGCAGCAGAATTAGAAGATATCATCCATAATAAATTCATCTTAGATGCAACATATTTAGGTAAGTATTCTCGTGAAACGATGGAAGGTGTGCAACATATCTTATCTGTTAATGGCGGTAAATTAAATATTACAGATGAAGATTATGCCATTTTAGATGCAGCCAAAGATTTAAACGACTTCTTAGGTATCAATTACTACATGAGTGACTGGATGAGAGGTTACGATGGAGAATCTGAAATCACGCATAATGCGACAGGTGATAAAGGCGGTTCTAAATACCAACTTAAAGGTGTCGGACAACGTGAATTTGATGTCGACGTACCTCGCACAGACTGGGACTGGATGATCTATCCTCAAGGTTTATATGATCAAATCATGCGTGTTGTTAAAGATTATCCTAACTATCACAAGATTTATATCACTGAAAATGGTTTAGGATATAAAGATGAATTTATTGAATCTGAAAAAACAGTTCATGATGATGCACGTATTGATTATGTAAGACAACATTTGAACGTTATTGCAGATGCTATTAAAGATGGTGCAAATGTTAAAGGTTACTTTATTTGGTCATTAATGGATGTGTTCTCTTGGTCAAATGGTTATGAAAAACGATATGGTTTATTCTATGTCGATTTTGAGACTCAAGAACGTTATCCTAAGAAAAGTGCTTATTGGTACAAAGAGTTAGCCGAAACAAAAGAAATTAAATAATTATAGATATTAAAAGGCCTATCAGTCGAGTGCTGGTAGGTCTTTATTTATAAAAAGAGATAAATTAAACATGCATATACATATTTATATATTAATCAATGGGTGACACACCATTGAAAGCTAAAGAAGCAATCAATTAACAAATGTTAACGGACAACTTTCCAAAGTCATCTTAAAAGTTAATGATGTATTCAAAATCAACTAAAGGACATTTTTAATCACATCCTTTATACTTATATAAAAGACATGAATGGGAGTTAAAAGTGTGAAGAAAATTTTTGTAATTATTACGACATTGTTAGCGGTCGCTATTATTATAGGCTCTATTATTACGGTGGTGTTTAGTCAACGACAGGCACAAACATTTAAAATACAACAACAGCAATTTGTTAAAAAGCCAATTCCAACATTGTTCTTACATGGATTTGGTGGTAGTGCCAATTCTGAAAAGTTTATGGTGAAGCAAGCAGAAAAAAGAGGGGTAACTAAAGATATCATCACTGCTTACGTTTCAAAGGATGGTGCAGTGACATTTAAAGGGAAACTAAGAAAAGATGCAGTGAATCCTATTGTGAAAATTGAACTTGAAAATAACAGACAAGGCTATTTGGATAAGAATGCTGCGTGGTTTAAAAATGTACTGACTAAGTTACAATCTGAATACAATTTCGATAAATTCAACTTTGTCGGTCACTCAATGGGGAACTTAACATTTGCACAATATATGATGACATATGGTAACGACAAGTCACTGCCACAGTTAAACAAACAAGTGAATATTGCAGGGACATTTAATGGTGTTTTAAATATGAATGAAGATGTCAATGAAATTACAGTTGATAAAGATGGTAAACCAAGTCGAATGAATCAACCTTATCAGCAATTACGCGTGCTAAAAGATATTTATAAAGGTAAAGGTATCGAAGTGCTAAATATTTATGGAGATTTGAAAGATGGTACACATTCAGACGGCAGAGTGTCTAATAGTTCTTCGAAATCATTAAAATATTTACTGGGAAATAGTCCGAAAAGTTATCGAGAATCTAAATATGAAGGTGAGCCTGCACAACATAGTCAGCTTCATGAGAATGAAAATGTTGCTAATGAGTTAATCGACTTCTTATGGAAAAAATAAAGCAACTGCTAGTTTTTCGGGGGCAAAAAAGCTTGTAATATTAGAGCTTTTCAAAAATTATCTATTGTTTGAGAGTTTCCATAAAATGTCTAAGTCGTAACATTTTAAATTTATGATTATAGCAAATATAATGTGGTTGAAGTTACATGAATGAATCAGTGCTTAAGTCAAAATATAACAACTAAGAATGTATTTGCATACAGACATCACGAAGACACAATTCAAACTTAACGCTTAAGTAACAAATAAGTAAAAGTTTCAAATAAAGAAAGGTGATTAATGATGCAAAATAAACAAATTCTTTTTAACAAAATACCAGAAGGCATGCCTCAAGAGGATACATTCAAAATTGAAGAGACTGACACGCCTAAACTTGAGAGCGATGGCGTACTTGTACAAACGCTGTATATTTCAGTGGATCCATATATGAGAGGACGTATGACTAAGGCAGATTCGTATGTACAGCCTTTTGAAATTGGTAAACCGATTGTTAGCCATGTCGTTGCAAAAGTAATTGATTCGACACTCGCAGATTATAAAAAAGGAGATGTCGTTGTAGGTATGTTGCCTTGGCGAATCATTAATCATGTCCAAGCGGATCAAATTACTAAAGTTCCAACGACAGATGTACCACTTGATTTATATTTAAGTGTTTTAGGAATGCCAGGACAAACAGCATATCATGGTCTGCTTGATATTGGACAACCTAAAGCCGGTGATACTGTTGTGGTTTCAGCTGCATCTGGTGCTGTAGGTTCAGTTGTAGGTCAAATTGCTAAGATTAAAGGTTGCCGTGTTGTAGGTATTGCGGGTGGCGACAAAAAAGTAAATTATTTAACAGAGACACTGGGCTTTGACGCT
Source organism: Staphylococcus sp. EG-SA-14 (assembly GCF_017151935.1). NCBI lineage: Bacteria > Bacillati > Bacillota > Bacilli > Caryophanales > Staphylococcaceae > Staphylococcus > Staphylococcus sp. EG-SA-14. Next base: position 72,605 of record NZ_JACVZM010000008.1, read on the forward strand.
GGTATTGATTATAAGAAAGAGGATTTTGCAGAAGCGTTAGCACAAGCAGTACCAGATGGTATTGATGTTTATTTTGAAAATGTTGGTGGTACAGTTGGCGATGAAGTATTTAAGCATTTAAATCGTTTTGCACGTGTACCAGTATGCGGCGCAATTTCGTCATATAATCATCCTGAAGCAGATATCGGACCACGTATTCAAGGTACGCTTATTAAGAAGCAAGTAATGATGAGAGGCTTCTTAGTAAGTGAATTCGCTAATGCTTTTAAAGAAGCTAGTGAACAGCTCGCAACATGGGTTCAAGAAGGTAAAATTCAGTCACAAGTAACCATTGAAGATGGTTTTGAAAATGCGCCACATGCATTTAAAAATTTATTTACTGGCGATAACTTTGGTAAACAAGTTATTAAAGTAACGGAATAATAAAGTATACGTTTTAACAAACTAACTTTGTTAATTGATCAAAATTTAATAACTTTCTTATCTAAAGCAAATTTGTTCAGTAACATGGTAGAAATAAGTCTAAAATGTAATACGAAAGTCGTCTGTAATTATTTATATATTCAAATGAAAAAGGAGTCATGATGCTGCGGTATAAGCACACATGGCTTCTATTTTGTATAATAAGAAATAAGTTCATAAATGAGGTGAAACGATATGAAAATGATAGGATTTGAAAAGCCCTTTAAATTGGAAGAAGGAAATTTATTTAAAGTATACGAACAAAGAAAGCCAACGCCAGAAAACGATGATATCTTAGTCAAAGTAAATAGTATTAGTGTAAATCCTGTAGATACAAAACAACGTCAAATGAAAGTCACTCAAGCACCTCGTGTACTTGGGTTTGATGCTATTGGTACTGTTGAAGCTATCGGACCAGACGTTACATTATTTAGTCCGGGTGACGTTGTATTTTATGCTGGATCGCCAAATAGACAAGGATCAAATGCGACATATCAATTGGTGTCAGAAGCTATAGTTGCAAAAGCACCACACAACATAAGTGCTAATGAAGCGGTTAGTCTACCGCTAACTGGTATTACGGCATATGAAACGTTTTTTGATACATTTAAAATTTCACATAATCCTGCTGAAAACGAAGGGAAGTCTGTCTTAATCATTAATGGTGCCGGTGGTGTAGGCAGTATAGCCACTCAAATTGCTAAACGGTATGGTTTAACTGTCATTACAACAGCATCACGACAAGAAACAACAGAGTGGTGTGAAAAGATGGGCGCAGATATCGTATTGAATCATAAAGAGGATTTAGTGCGTCAATTTAAAGAAAAAGAAATTCCATTAGTAGATTATATATTTTGCACCTATAATACAGACTTGTATTACAATACTATGATTGAACTGATAAAACCATTAGGGCATATTACAACTATCGTAGCTTTTAATGAAGATCAAGATTTAAATGCACTAAAATTAAAAAGTATAACATTTACACATGAATTTATGTTTGCGCGTCCAATTCATCGAACGCCTGATATGATTAAACAACATGAGTATTTAGAAGATATTACGAAAAATATAGAATCAGGGCATTACCAACCAACAACGACACAAGTTTTTGAAGGTTTATCACCTGAAAACTTATATCAAGCACATCAATTGTTGGAAAAACAATCAATGATTGGAAAATTAGTAATTAATATATAGTTTAGTAAGTAAAGTCGCCTTATGCAGAAAATACTGTATAGGGCGACTTATTTTTTGTGTCTAGCGACTATTGATTCTAAATGGAAATATGGCAACTTTGCAGGTATCAATTCAATAATGCATTAGAAAGGCATTACTTAAATACAATAAAATACTTTGTTGCTCAATGATAAATAATTTGAGTGTGTTTTATATATCATTTTTAAAAGATGAGGCATTATTAATTGTGTCTATATAAAATTATAAATGATTAAAATGTTGCAGTTATGGGTATGAACTTACCATTACACAGAAAGGGTTTGTATTTATGAAAAATAAATCAGTAAGTCTAGTGTTTTGGGTATCTTTAGTGATATGTACGATATTTGTTGCTTTTGGAGCAATATTTCCGAAACAGTTAGAAAAACTCACGCAAAACATTACTACATTTATTGCGCTACATTTTTCTTGGTATTATTTATTGCTCGTTTTAGTTATTTTATTTGTCTGTGTTTATATTTTATTTTCGAGATACGCAAACATTACATTAGGTGAAGAAGGCGAAGATCCTGAATTCTCATTGCCGTCTTGGTTTGCTATGTTATTTAGTGCTGGTATGGGAATAGGACTTGTGTTCTGGACAACGGCAGAACCAATCAGTCATGCCTTCAAATTAACGCCTATTCATAAAGCTGGCACGCAATCTGCAATTAATGATGCAATGCAGTTTTCATTTTTCCATTGGGGGATTCATGCATGGGCAGTCTATGGTATTGTCGCGCTTGTGTTTGCATATTTTAGCTTTCATAAAGGATATCCTGGCTTAGTCAGCGCTACATTGACGCCTTTATTAGGTGAAAAGGCAATGCGTGGACCTTTAGGTGGTGCCATTGATGTATTGGCAGTCATAGCTACAGTAACAGGCGTTGCTGCAACATTAGGTTTCGGTGCATTGCAAATAAACGAAGGTTTACATTTTTTATTTAATGTACCGAGTAATTTCACGATGCAAGTAATCTTGATTGTCATTGCAACCATATTATTTACTTGGTCAGCATGGTCAGGTATAGATAAAGGTATCAAAACGTTGAGTAATATCAACATGTTACTTGCTTTTGTAGTACTTATTGGTCTTTTTATTGTTGGGCCAACGCTATACATTTTAAATACATTTACGAATGGTCTAGGTAATTATATTGCAAATTTCTTTAGTATGAGTTTACGCATTCCGTCAGGCGGTCAAAAATTCCAATGGTTACAAAATTGGACAATCTTTTACTGGGCATGGTGGATATCTTGGGCACCATTTGTAGGTATATTTATTGCACGTGTGTCAAAAGGACGTACGATTAAAGAATTTATTCTAGGTGTACTTTTTGTCCCGGCATTAGTTTGCTTTATATTCTTTGCGGTATTCGGCGCGTCAGCAATTTACTTACAAGATAATCATATTGCCGATATTGCTAAAGCAGCGACAGAAACAGCAACTTTTGCAACGCTACAACATTACCCACTAGGTTTTGTATTAAGCTTAATTACTTTACTTGTTATTATGATTTTCTTTGTTACATCAGCGGATTCGGCAACTTATGTTTTAGGTATGTTGAGTTCAAGAGGTGATATTAATCCGAAGTCATTTGTCAAAGTGAGTTGGGGTATCATTATGGCATTATTTGCAATTATTATGATTTACACAGGTGGTACGCAAGCGATACAAAATTTATTAATCATTGCTGCGTTACCATTTTCCGTGGTCATTATAGCGATGATATGGTCGCTTTTAAAATCTTTGAGTGAGGAGAAACCGAGAAATAGTAATAAGGTTTTAATTAAACATCGTGACCCAGATATTTTAGAATATCGTTCTTCAAAACATATTGATGAAAATTAATTAATAATGAGGTTTTATTTACAAAAACTAGGGAATATATTACTAAATGGTACTTCATCTTATATATTAAAAATAAATTTAAAGTTATTAATTTATTATGTTTAAGAAAAAAACTGATGGGTACATATTTAATATGTTTTTAAATTAACTTTAACTAAGGAGGTGTCGTTAGGGGTGAAACGACTTAAAAACTTTATCCTTGGCTTATTAATAGTAGTAATCGTGGGGTTCCTGTTATTCATGTATATCCAAGATGGACGTATAACTGAATATCAAGACTACTTCCTTCAATTTGAATGGTTCCAACCATTACTTATTTCACTTGCTGCACTATTGATATTAATAGGTCTTATATTAGTATTTAGTATCTTCAAACCTACGCATCGAAAACCTGGATTATACAAAGACTTCGATGATGGTCATGTTTACGTATCTCGTAAAGCTGTTGAAAAGACGGCATTCGATACGGTTGCAAAATATGATCAAGTAAGACAACCAAATGTAGTTGCGAAACTATATAACAAAAAAAATAAATCTTATATCGACATTAAAACTGACTTTTTCGTACCAAATAATGTTCAAGTTCAATCTTTAACTGAAGCAATTCGTTCGGATATTAAAAAGAATGTAGAATATTTCACAGAAATGCCAGTACGTAAGTTAGAAGTTAATGTGAGAGATCAGAAAACTTCTGGTCCACGAGTGTTGTAAGGGAGGTATATCATGGCTAACAATCATAACCAAAACGGACAAGACTCTACACAACAAGTGATTAATTTTTTAAAAGTATTTAAATGGAGAATCGTTGGTTTCCTAGCGTTTCTATTAATCGCGATATTATTCTTAACGTTAGGTTTTTGGAAAACAGTACTTATCATCGTTTTATGTTTAATTGGTGTAGGTATTGGGTATATGAAAGACCGTAAGCAAGATTTTATGAATTTTTTAAATCGATGGAGTTAATTCATCAATTTAGAATTTAATTAAAAAAATATAAAAATTAACAAGTAAAAGGAGAATCTATTATGACTGTAGATAACAATAAAGCAAAACAAGCATACGACAATCAAACTGGTGTTAACGAAAAAGAAAGAGAAGAGCGTCAAAAACAACAAGAACAAAATCAGGAGCCTCAATTCAAAAACAAATTAACATTCTCTGATGAAGTTGTTGAAAAAATTGCTGGTATCGCTGCACGTGAAGTTAAAGGTATCTTAGATATGAAAGGTGGCTTAACTGATACATTCACTAATGCATTCTCAAGTGGCAACAATGTTACTCAAGGTGTATCTGTTGAAGTTGGTGAAAAACAAGCTGCTGTAGACTTAAAAGTAATCTTAGAATATGGTGAATCAGCACCAAAAATCTTCCGTAAAGTAACTGAATTAGTTAAAGAACAAGTTAAATATATTACTGGTTTAGATGTAGTTGAAGTTAACATGCAAGTTGACGATGTAATGACTCAAAAAGAGTGGAAACAAAAACACGAAAAAAATAACGAAAACAATAACCAAGAAAGACAAGGTTTACAATAAGTTATTCGATAAAAAAGCTCGGCACTCAATTTAAGTGCCGAGCTTTTTTGTGATTTTTAATAATTTGAATATGGAAAATGTATTATTCTCTCATTTGTATAGATTGTATTTAATAAGTTAATGTAATCCTTGAGCTCACGATTAATAAAATTCTATAATTTTAATTATTTTCTCGATACAAAGGGTTATTAACTTTAATATAAGTATAATGATGTGCCTCATCTTCAAGACGCATTGTTGTAACACACTTATAATCTATAAATGGCGCGAACATGGTATCTTTAATTTCATTTATGCGATTCTCATTTACTTGATTAGATTTGTGTGTCGAAAGTACAAGTTGATCAAAAATGTTATCTAGTACATCACGAACGATATACCACATATGTCTTTCTAAGTTTGAATCATTTGATGCTTTAGAGATTGTAAGAATTAATTCGCCTAAATGGTTTTGAACGGTAGAATAAAAGGCTTTGTTAAACACAGACGTTTTTGAATCAGTAAGAATTCTTGATTTTTCATGGAAATGAGATGTACTGTATCCCATTTCATTTAGTTGTGCTTTATCAATTCTTAAACCTTCAAAGTCTCTAATATACATCGTGTCCAATAGACCATCTTTCCGAAATGTTGCAATAGCATTTTGCAAGTGAGCCTCTAATGCAATGCCATATTTAGTAACTAGTGGGATTACGAGACCAAGCAATGCTTTACTATAAGTTTCAATCCACGATTTCGCCGATGATTCAAAATCAGACAATGATGCAGCTAATTGATAACGTTTAATCAATGTCACGATAGGTGATTCATTGTTAAATGGGTAGGTTGCAACTAAGCTTGAAGGAATCATTGGTGTGACTTCTTGTGGAATCATTTGGTATATGTTTTTTCTAAATAATGTACCTAATTGTTCACTTCGTTCAGTTTGATAGTCTGCTTCGTCTTGCACATTATAAAAATGAATACCAGCAACTTCATCAATAATTGTTGATGCATAGGACTTAAATATGACATCTTTCTCCAAAATATCATTTAAAATACGTGTCATTAGTGGACCATTGTGCGTCGTTTGTTCTGATAATGTACGAATCTCACCTGTAATATGAACGTTTGTCGACAATTTGATGTGTGGCGACATAGCTGGGTATTTAGGAACTAATGTTCTGAAAGATAAACCAGCATAATAATCCAACGTATGTTTTGCTTCAATGATTAATTCTTTATCTACTTCTGCTTGATAATCAGAATGTAATACGTCATCTAATTGCCATGGATGAACAATCATAATGTGATAATCATTAAAGTTAAACTTTGGCGTAAATTCATTTTCTAATTGTTTAATTAAGTCCGGAAATAGTTGATGAACAGTTGTATCATAATCTTTAGACAGTGACATAGTACGGCTTAATTTACTGTGAATCAGTACTATTTTCAACTTAATAGGTTGATTGAATTCTGAAGAATATAGGAATGTTTGTAATGCATTTAAACCTTTACGTAATTTAGCCCCAGGATGTAGCGGATGACCTTCAATAACGGCTTGCTCTGAACGCAAGTAACTATCTTCGCTATTTTCGATAATATTAAATAAAGGTGCAGAATCATGTTGCATTGACAGTGCTTGATAGCTAATTGCAAATGTCATATTAGTTGCACTGTTTATTAAATCTTGCTGAAATTGATCACTAGCAGCATTTTTTAAATCTGGTGCTTCAATTAAAATACACTCAAGAATTTCATTTGGATGGTGTACTCGTGTAATCGTATTTGTAATGTCATCTTTAATGTAGAAAGGGCCTTCAACATCAATTCGATCAAAGGCGTGTTCTCCAGTGATAGGAGCATATAATGTTTGCTTAGCTTGTGGGAACTGGATTTCTAGTATATGAGTCGTTGAGATATCTAACATAATCAAATCACGACTCAATATTTTCTTACTTTGAGTGCGCGCTTTAACTAAGTTTTCGCGATGCATTGATGTGACCAATCTCTGAGTGACTTTATCTCTTCCTTGTAAAATCATCTCTTTAAAAATATTAGCCCAATCGCTATTATGTTGTTGTAAAAATAAATATGTTTCTTGTTCTTCTTTGTTAAATTTTAATGTCTGTTCTTTAAAAATTAAGTTCAAGTTCATAATTCACCTCTATGAAATATTTTACAAAAGCAAGATAGATTTGTATAATCCATATTAATGATAATGATTCTTATTATCAACAGAATGCGGGTGTAAGTTTTATGACAAAATATTTTTTTAGCAGTTCTTTTCTACTATTTCTAGGTAATTGGATTGGACAAATAGGGCTAAATTGGTTTGTACTTACCACTTATCATAACGCAGTTTATCTGGGGATTGTCAATTTTTGCAGACTTGTACCAATATTATTACTAAGTGTGTGGGCAGGGGCAATTGCCGATAAATATGATAAAGGGCGATTGCTGAGAATTACAATTTCATCATCATTTTTAGTAACTGCAATTTTATGTGTGCTCACGTATAGTTTCACTGCAATTCCAATTAGCGTCATTATTATATATGCGACATTAAGAGGGATTTTAAGTGCGGTTGAAACACCTTTAAGACAAGCAATCTTACCAGATTTATCAGATAAAATATCTACTACACAAGCTGTATCATTTCATTCATTCATCATTAATATTTGTCGTTCAATAGGGCCTGCCATTGCTGGTGTCATATTAGCAGTTTATCATGCGCCAACAACATTTCTTGCACAGGCAATTTGTTATTTTATCGCAGTTTTATTATGCTTACCATTACATTTTAAAGTAACTAAAATACCTGAAGATGCATCAAGATACATGCCGTTAAAAGTTATTATAGATTACTTCAAATTACATATGGAAGGTCGACAAATATTTATAACATCATTATTGATTATGGCGACAGGTTTTTCATATACGACACTTTTACCAGTTTTGACAAACAAAGTATTTCCGGGGAAATCTGAAATATTTGGTATCGCTATGACGATGTGTGCCATTGGTGGTATTATTGCAACGCTAGTTTTACCTAAAGTACTTAAATATATTGGTATGGTAAATATGTATTATTTAAGTTCATTTTTATTTGGCATTGCTTTGTTAGGTGTGGTATTTCACAATATTGTCATCATGTTCATTTGTATTACATTGATTGGGTTATTTAGTCAATGGGCACGTACGACAAATCGCGTTTATTTTCAAAATAATGTTAAAGATTATGAACGTGGTAAAGTACTGAGTATTATTATGATGGATAGAGGTATGATTCCATTGGGAAGTCTATTAATGAGTATATGTGCAGATGTGTTTGGCATTGTTAGAACTTTTTCAATAATGGGAATAAGTACTATATGCATTACAATGGTATTCTATTTTATAAATAGAAAGTTGAAGTTAAAGTTGGAGGAAAGTAATCATGGTATATCTTGAATGGGCAAAGGCAGATAGAAATATTCAATATCGTGTAATTAACGCCATTATTAAAGAACGTATTTACCCCGAGCAAACATTTATTTCGCAAAAAGGATCTTTAATTGAAATTCAGTATCATATGCATGTGTTGACTATTGAAGTTGTTAGAAAAAGTGCATTAGAACGCTATGAGTTTACAGGTGATATTACTTATTTAAATAAAGGTGAAACGTCATTAATTATAACTTTAGAAGGTTTATTAGATGTGTTGAATCATGACTTTGATATCCCTATTTCAGAGCGACTACGCGAAGAGTTAATACACAGTCGAGATAGTTTAGTTGAAACATATAAGCAAATGTCTCACAGACAAACGTTAATAAGTCAAAGTTTTAAATTTTCAAGGTTACCACAAGATATTAACTTTTTTTCATGGTTACAACATGTAAAAGATAGTGATAAGACAGATGATTTAACTTATTCTGAGAGTTTGGTACCAGAGGGGCATCCAACACACCCTTTAACCAAAACGAAATTGCCCTTAACTATGGAAGAAGTACGAGCATATGCACCTGAGTTTGAAAAAGAAATCCCTTTGCAAATTATGATGATTGAAAAAGACCATGTTGTGTGCACAGCTATGGATGGTAATGATCAATTTATTATTGATGAAATAATTCCCGAATACTACAATCAGATTCGTGTGTTTTTAAAGAGTTTAGGTTTGAAAAGTGAAGACTATAGAGCGATTTTAGTACATCCTTGGCAATATGATCATACGATAGGGAAATATTTTGAAGCATGGATTGCTAAAAAAATATTAATTCCAACGCCGTTTACAATACTTTCAAAAGCAACTTTATCATTTAGGACGATGTCTTTAATTGATAAACCATACCATGTTAAGTTGCCCGTCGATGCACAAGCAACAAGTGCCGTTAGAACAGTCTCAACTGTGACTACTGTAGATGGACCAAAGTTAAGTTATGCCTTACAAAACATGTTGAATCAATATCCAGGATTTAAAGTTGCTATGGAACCGTTCGGTGAATATGCAAATGTTGATAAAGATAGGGCACGTCAGCTTGCTTGTATTATAAGACAAAAGCCTGAAATTGATGGAAAAGGTGCAACAGTAGTTAGTGCAAGTCTAGTTAATAAAAATCCAATAGATCAAAAAGTTATCGTGGATAGTTACTTAGAGTGGTTAAATCAAGGAATTACTAAAGAAAGTATTACGACATTTATTGAACGATACGCTCAAGCATTAATCCCGCCTTTAATTGCTTTTATTCAAAATTATGGAATTGCTTTAGAAGCACACATGCAAAATACAGTAGTGAACTTGGGGCCACATTTTGACATTCAATTTTTAGTGAGAGATTTAGGTGGTTCTAGAATTGATTTAGAAACATTACAACATCGTGTATCAGATATTAAAATTACAAATGATAGTTTAATAGCTGATTCTATAGATGCAGTGATTGCAAAATTCCAACATGCTGTTATTCAAAATCAAATGGCAGAATTAATCCATCATTTTAATCAGTATGATTGTGTTGAAGAAACCGAATTATTTAACATAGTACAGCAAGTAGTAGCGCATGCCATTAACCCAAGGCTACCACATGCAAATGAGTTAAAAGATATTTTGTTTGGACCAACAATTACTGTCAAAGCGTTGTTAAATATGAGAATGGAAAATAAAGTAAAGCAATATTTAAATATTGAGTTAGATAATCCGATAAAAAAAGAGGTGTAGTACTACATGGCACACGTTAACATAAATATATCGAAGATTAAATATAACGCCAAAGTACTTCAAACAGTTTTTCAAAGTAAAAATATGCAATTCACACCAGTAATTAAGTGCATAGCTGGTGATCGTACAATTGTAGAAAGCTTAAAAGCGTTAGGTATCAATCATGTTGCAGAATCCAGATTGGATAACATAATTAGTATTGCAGATCAGGATTTAACATATACGTTATTGCGTACGCCTGCCAAAAAAGAGATTTCAGATATGATAGAAAAAGTTGATATGAGTATCCAAACAGAATTATCTACCATACATCAAATAAATGAAGTAGCAGAAGTTTTAGGAAAAAAACATAAGATTTTATTAATGGTAGATTGGAAAGATGGCCGTGAAGGTGTTCTGACTTATGATGTTTTAGATTATATTAAAGAGATTATTCACTTGAAAAATATCCATTTTGTAGGTTTAGCATTCAATTTTATGTGTTTTAAATCTGATGCGCCAAGTGATGATGATATCTTTATGATTAATCGATTCGTCTCAGCTGTTGAAAGAGAAATAGGATATCGATTGAAAATTATTTCAGGTGGTAATTCGAGCATGTTACCACAACTTTTATATAATGATTTGGGTAAAATAAATGAATTGCGAATAGGTGAAACGTTGTTTAGAGGTGTTGATACAACGACAAATCAAGCGATCGCTATGCTTTATCAAGATGCGATTACATTGGAGGCTGAGATTTTAGAAATTAAACCTCGAGTTAATACACAAACGCATGAATCATTCTTACAAGCTATTGTAGATATTGGTTATTTAGATACAAAAGTCGATAATATTTCACCTATGGATCAGCATATCAATATTTTAGGCGCTTCGAGTGATCATTTAATGCTTGATTTAAATGGTCAAGGACACTATCAAGTTGGAGATCATATATCTTTTTCATTAAATTATGAAGCACTTTCTCATTCGATGTATATGAAAAATTTACATAAGGTATATATTGATGATTCAAAGATTGATACGCTACTTCAAAATTTTGATGTGAAATCTCCTGCTATGGTAAACCAATATTAATATATTTATCAATAAGTCTAAGTTGACAAGTTATACTACATATCGTTTACACGGTTGTATCATAATTGTTCAACTTAGATTTTTTGTATTTGTTGATTTATCAAATTAAGTGCAACAGTTCGTCACATAAAATTGCAACAGATAATATCAGCTGAATTACAGGGATAACGGTCATGCTAAATGGTGTCAATTGTATTAATGCAAAGATGATATAGCAATGATACATTATCAGTATTTTGTCTAAGGAAATGTGCTAATTGTAGTCATAATTATTAGAGAAAATATATAGTCATACATTTTAGTAATATAAAAAAGATTGAACACTACTTGACAATGATAATTGTTATCAATAAAATAATAAATGAAGTTATACATATTAAGGAGTGGAACGATGAGAGGTCTAAAAACTTTTAGTATATTGGGATTAATAGTTGCCTTACTTTTAGTTGCAGCTTGTGGTAATACGGATAATTCAAGTAAAAAAGAATCATCAACTAAAGATACTATTTCGGTAAAAGATGAAAATGGTACAGTAAAAGTACCTAAAGATGCAAAACGTATCGTTGTATTAGAGTACTCATTTGCAGATGCATTAGCAGCATTAGACGTTAAACCAGTTGGTATTGCTGATGATGGTAAGAAAAAACGTATCATTAAACCAGTTAGAGAAAAAATTGGGGATTATACTTCTGTAGGTACACGTAAACAGCCAAACTTAGAAGAAATTAGTAAATTAAAACCGGATTTAATTATCGCTGATAGCAGTAGACATAAAGGTATTAATAAAGAATTAAACAAAATTGCACCAACATTATCATTAAAGAGTTTTGATGGAGACTACAAACAAAACATTAATTCGTTCAAAACAATTGCTAAAGCTTTAAATAAAGAAAAAGAAGGCGAAAAACGTCTTGCTGAGCATGATAAATTAATCAATAAGTATAAAGATGAAATTAAATTTGATAGAAATCAAAAAGTGCTTCCAGCAGTAGTTGCTAAAGCTGGTTTATTAGCACATCCAAACTATTCATATGTTGGACAATTTTTAAACGAACTAGGATTTAAAAATGCATTAAGTGACGATGTAACAAAAGGTTTAAGTAAATATTTGAAAGGACCTTACTTACAATTAGACACTGAACATTTAGCTGATTTAAATCCAGAGCGTATGATCATTATGACTGATCACGCTAAAAAAGATTCTGCTGAATTCAAGAAATTACAAGAAGATGCAACATGGAAAAAATTGAATGCAGTTAAAAATAATCGCGTGGATATTGTTGACCGTGATGTTTGGGCAAGATCTCGTGGCTTAATTTCTTCTGAAGAAATGGCTAAAGAACTTGTTGAATTATCAAAAAAAGAACAAAAGTAAGGTGGAAGTAAATGGCTATAAAAGAAATAAGTAGCCAATCTGCCATTGATCATAAAAGAAAAAGACGCACAACACTCACGTATATAGTGAGTTTGTGCTTTCTTTTTATTTGTATATATTTAAATATGGCGATTGGTTCTTCGAAAATTAATTTTAGCGATATCGTTCACTATGTTACTGGTCATACAGATACGAAAGCAACGTTTTTATTGCATAATGTACGTATGCCAAGGATGATTGCAGGGTTATTTATTGGCGGTGCATTAGCGGTATCTGGTTTGTTAATGCAAGCAATGACACGCAATCCGCTAGCATCACCTAAAATTTTTGGTGTCAGTTCTGGTGCATCTTTTTTCATTGTATTTGTGACGATTATCATTCCATCATTAGAATATTATGCATTATATTTAGGTGTGATAGGTGCATTTATAGGTGGTTTAACTGTTTATACACTTTCAGGTGCTACGAAAGGTATGACACCCATTAAATTAGCATTGGCTGGTATGGCCATCCATTTGTTTTTTAGTAGTATGACCGAAGGTATTATTATTTTGAATGAGAATTCAAACGAACAAGTGATGTTTTGGCTTGTCGGTTCATTATCCAGTATGAAGTGGGATGAAATTTTAACCATTCTACCATGGCTTATTGGTGCTTTAATTGTAACGATTTTTATTGGACGTCAACTAACGATAATGGAACTAGGCGATGACATTGCTAAGGGATTAGGTCAAAATATAAATAAAGTTAGAATTATCATTGGACTATTAGTCATTATTCTTACAGGTATGTCGGTGTCAGTGGCAGGACCAATTGGATTTGTTGGCTTAATCGTACCGCATATAGTCAAACGCTATGTGAGTAAGAATTATTTAGTCATGATTCCATTAACATTTATTATAGGTGCAGATTTGTTACTACTATCAGATGTATTAAGTCGTTTAATTACATATCCTTATGAATCACCAGTAGGGATTGTTACATCATTCGTAGGTGCACTTTACTTCTTATTTATAACGATTAAAGGGGTGAAAAGAATATGATGACAACGAAAATTATACGTCGTTATAGTTTAATCACAATCCTTTTAATTGTGAGTATATTCATAAGTTTATGTGTAGGGTCTGTCATGATTCATCCGATTGATGCTATTAAGGGAATCTTTACACAAGATGATTTTATTTTAAATGAGTATCGTATACCTAGAACATTACTTGGTATTATTATCGGCAGTAGCTTGGCTATTTCAGGTGCAATTATACAAGCTGTAATAAGAAACCCGTTAGCCTCACCTGATGTTATAGGTATTTCTAAAGGTGCCAGTTTAGCTGCTGTGATTATTATTATGACCTTTCCAACAGCACCATTGTTTGTATTACCTATAGGTTCATTCTTAGGTGCCTTTGCAGTAAGTTTATTTTTATCATTTTTAATTTCAAAATATGATGTTAAAGGTTCAAAGCTTGCTTTAATTGGTTTAGCAATAGGCGCAATATGTATGGCGATTGTGCAGTTCTTATTAATCAGAAATCCACTGGAAGCAAACAAAGCGCTTGTTTGGTTGACAGGTAGTCTATATGGACATGATATGTCGAATATTTATACTATATTACCTTGGTTTTTAATAACGATACCAATCATCATTTTATTGAGTTATCAATTAGATGTATTGAATCTAGGTGATGCTGTTGCAACCGCACTCGGTTTAAAAGTTAAAACTATTAAAATGCTATTGCTAATTTTAGCAGTAATATTAGCAGGATCCGCAATTTCAGTTGTCGGTGGTATTAGCTTTTTAGGATTAATTGCACCTCATATTGCGAGACAATTAATAGGAAATAAAACATTACACGTTATTATCATGTCGGGGTTAATTGGTGCTATATTGTTAACATTTGGAGATGGTTTAGCCCGTGGCATTCATCCGCCACTGGATATTCCTGTAGGGGTTATCATTGCAATTATCGGTGCACCATACTTCTTAATATTATTACGAAGAATGAAATAACTAACATATGATTAGAGTTTAAAAAAGGTTAAGTACGAAATCAGTAATTGTACTTAACCTTTTTTGAATTCATCTTGAAAAATTACAAGAAATAGCGTATATTTAATAACTGTAATTATTCATTATTTTGCATACATAAACATTTTAAAAGATAGAATGATAAGGAATATGTTTGTTAACTGAATAGAATTCTGTATATACTTAAAACGAATACATAGAGAAATGGATTGATTTTATGGATAGCTTTTCAAGGAAAGAGATAGTTATTGGGAGACTTAAGTTTATTACGATGTCTTTAATTGGTATCTTATTATTTTTAGTACCAATTCCAGTCGAACAAGATGGACAGAAGCAAACAACGTTGCCCGTGGCATTTTTAGCAGGCGTGCTTAAAGATGTATTAGGTGGCGTAATGCCATTTTTAATTGTGACGATAATTACTTTATCGGGTATCATAACTCTGATTTGTTCAACTATTTTAAAAGATAAATTGAAACCTGACGGGCTAATGAACAATGCTTTTAACGTTAGAATTGGTTGGTTAATTTTACGAATATTAGCAGTTGTTTTTGCATGGATGACATTTTTACGAATTGGTTCAAAGGTTATTTACTCAGATGAAACGGGTGGATTATTGTTCTCAAGTTTATTGCCAACATTAGTGGCAGTATTCTTATTTGCAGCTCTATTTTTACCGCTATTAATGGAATACGGTTTGTTAGAGATGTTGGGTCCTATTTTTAGACCGGTTATGAGACCTTTATTTACATTGCCAGGACGTTCGACGGTAGATAATTTAGCATCATTTATTGGAGACGGAACTGTTGGGGTCTTAATTACAAGTAGACAATATGGTGAAGGATATTATTCTCGTCGTGAGGCAACAGTTATTTCAACGACATTTAGTGTAGTTTCTATCACCTTTGCAATTGTAGTTGCTGAAACAGTGCACATGCAAAATCAATTTTTTGCTTTCTATTTATCAGTGATAGTATCCTGCCTCGTTGCAGCAGTCATTATGCCAAGAATTTGGCCTTTAAATAAAATTCCTGATGAGTATGCTAAGGAGGTACCTGAAAGTGCGCGTACTGAGGCATTGCCAGAAGGAAAGACGGCATTGAGACATGGCTTTGATACTGCAACAGAAGTTGGTATTAAAGCACCGGGCGTTATTGACTTTTTTAAGTCAGGATTAAAAACAGTCATTGATATGTGGTTTGTTATTTTGCCTGTAGTGATGAGTATTGGTACTATTGCTACCATTATTGCGAACTACACGCCCTTTTTTGTCATATTGGGTAAACCTTTTGTTCCATTTTTAGAGTTAATGCAAATACCTGAAGCGGCACAGGCTTCTCAAACGATTATTATCGGTTTTGCCGATATGTTTTTACCTTCTATATTAATTGAAGGTGTACAAAATGATATAACTCGTTTTGTTATTGGGGCACTTAGTATATCGCAGTTAATATACTTGTCTGAAGTAGGTGGCGTCATACTTGGTTCGAAGATTCCTGTAAGCATCGGCAAATTGTTTATGATTTTCTTGATTAGAACAATCATTACACTACCAATTATTTCTTTGATGGCACATCTTTTGTTATAAATATATGTGAAAAAGGACAACTGTTAAAATTATGAGAACAGTTGTCCTTTTGTATTTGTTTATGCTGGGTGTTGAATCAATTAAAAAAATCATTCATGAAGCCCTCACCATGAATGATTTTTTTATACAATTTATTTAGTTAATTCATTGTAAACTTTTTGATCATTTTGAGTATAAATAATGTATTCGTGGTCTTCAGTATCGATAATAACGCGATTCGTTTTACCAAACGTTGAGCCGATTCTAGATACATCTTTGCTGTCTAATTTAGGAACTGCATGAATATCTTGGTCTTGTGTAATATTTTTAATTTCACTTGTAGGAATTTTGATATCAGCAACTCTCCATTGAATACGCACTTCATTATTATCTTTCTTTACTGTCATTGCCATTATTCAAACACATCCTTTAAATATTTTGTAAATACATCATAAACGATTTTGTAATCGTTTTCAAGAGTTATGTGATACTTTTTTAAATTGTGTCATACTAATGAATTTTAACCCGAAAATATGTTCGTGTTTTTGTTAGGGATATGGTAAAATGTGAGTATTAAAGGAGAACAAATATGACAGGTAAAACACATGCTTCATGCGGCATGCTCGTTGGAGCGCTAACAACACAATATTTTCAAACGGATATTTTTTCGTCGGTTACGGTTATCATTCTAGCAACTCTAGCTAGCTTATTACCCGATATATGTCACACTCAAAGTAAGATTGGCAGAAGGTTTAAGGTAATTAGTTTTTTTGTGAGATTGATCTTTGGACATCGAACCTTTACGCATTCAATATTATTTATCGCAATCATAGCATTTTTATTGCAAATTATTCAGACGCCTAATTATTGTATGGCAGCAATTATAATTGGGTTAGTGTCACATGTTATACTAGATATGATAACACCAAAAGGCGTGAAATTATTTTATCCGTTACCGTTTAATGTGAAGACACCGATCCAATTTAAAACAGGTGGACTTGTAGACTTATCTTTAGCTACTGCGTTAATGGTCGGAACAGTTTATGTTTTATTTCAGCCTTTCATCAATGATATAATAAGCAACTGGAATACTAAGTTTTTATAGAAAATAAATTATTAAAGGTTACAAACTCAGCAGGAGGCATAAAATGCTAGATAAAAATCAATTAGCTAAATATAAACAAGATCATTTGTGTGAATATGAAAAAATAATGAGTAACAATGAAAAAGAAGCACTTGAAGAGAAGGTAGCGTCATTAGATTTAGATTTTATTGCCAAATTATATAACGATTTATACATCAATAAGAAAACAATAGATGATGTATCTGCAGTTTCTGAAGTGAAATATGATATTAAATCACAAATGAGTGATGATGAGATTAAGCGTTTAGAGGAACAAGGACTTCAAGCTATTAAAGAAGGACAATTTGCAGTACTTTTGATGGCAGGTGGTCAAGGAACAAGACTTGGTTACAAGGGCCCTAAAGGTTCGTTTGAAATTGAAGGTGTAAGTTTATTTGAACTTCAAGCTAACCAATTAAAAACATTGAATCATCAATCTGGACATACGATTCAATGGTATATTATGACAAGTGATATCAATCATGAAGAAACTTTAGCTTATTTCGAAGCACATAGTTATTTTGGATATGATCAAGAAGCAATCCATTTCTTTAAACAAGATAATATTGTGGCGCTTAGTGAAGAAGGGAAGTTAATTTTAAATCAACAGGGTCGTATTATGGAAACGCCGAATGGTAATGGTGGCGTGTTTAAATCTTTAGACAAGGCAGGATACTTAGAAGAAATGTCTAATAATGGCGTTAAGTATATTTTCTTGAATAATATCGACAATGTTTTAGTAAAAGTGTTGGATCCACTATTTGCAGGATTTACGGTAGAACATGATTACGATATTACTTCTAAAACGATTCAACCAAAACCAGGAGAAAGTGTTGGACGTTTAGTTAATGTCGATTGTAAAGATACAGTACTGGAGTATTCAGAATTAGATCCAGAAGTTGCAAATCAATTTAACAATGCTAATATCGGTATTCATGCATTTAAACTTGGTTTTATTTTAAACGCTGTAAATCGTGAGTTACCTTATCATTTAGCTATTAAGGATTTGAAACAATTAGATGAGAACTTTGGTGTTATTGAACAACCAACTTTAAAATTCGAATTGTTCTATTTTGACATATTTACTTATGGAACTAGTTTTGTCACGTTACAAGTTCCTAGAGAAGAAGAATTTTCACCTCTTAAAAATAAAGAAGGTAAAGATAGTGTTGCAACTGCAACAGAAGATTTACGTAGAATGGGTTTAATTTAATGATAGGCGGTGACTATGATGTCCAAATCAACTAAAAAAAGTAATGACACAATCGTAGAAACATTTAAGGATATCATCCCTTTATCATTTGGAGAAGAAATTGGTAATGCGGCATCTCATGGTGTTGCAGCTTTGTTAACATTATTAGTGTTACCCTATGCGGCTGTGCACAGTTATATTGCACATGGTACGCTTGCGTCTGTGAGTATGTCTATTTATGTTATTTCTATCTTTATGATGTTTATTTCATCTACTATTTATCATTCTATGCAAAATGAAACACCTCATAAATATATTTTAAGGATTATCGATCACAGTATGATTTACGTAGCAATTTCTGGTACATATACGCCTATTTTGTTAACAGTTGTAGGTGGTTGGATAGGTTGGACAGTATTTATTTTATTATGGGGAACGACACTTTGGGGGATTTTATATAAATCCATAGCTGTCAAAGTTAACCAAAAGTTAAGCTTAATTGTCTATTTAGTGATGGGCTGGGTAGGTATTATCTTGTTACCAATTATTTTTATTCGCACATCATGGATATTCATATTATTCATTTTCTTAGGTGGTGTGTCTTATACAATTGGTGCGTGGTTTTATGCACAAAAGAATAGACCATATTTTCATATGATTTGGCATATTTTTATTGTAATAGCATCACTATTGCATTTAATTGCAATCTTATATTTTATGTAGTCGTTTAGAAAAGCTGGGGGAAACTCCGCTTTTTTTATTACATAAATCATTCTAATAGGGGATTGTATTGTAATAGAATTATCGTTAAGATTTGAAAGTCAAAAGTGTTTATACATATGAAAACCAATTATTAGTAAATGAAATCTTATAAATAAATATATATAGAAGGAGGTATTTCATGCGATTAAAGTCAATCATAACTGTTATAGCTTTAATATTAATTATGTTTATGTCAGCGATTGAATCATCTATTATTTCGCTTGCATTACCTACAATTAAACAAGATTTAAATGCAGGAAATTTAATTTCATTAATTTTCACAGCGTATTTTATCGCATTAGTAATTGCCAATCCTATAGTGGGCGAATTACTTTCGAGATTTAAAATTATTTATGTGGCAATTGCAGGATTACTTTTATTTAGTATAGGTAGTTTTATGTGTGGTTTAAGTACTAATTTTACTATGCTAATTATATCACGCGTGATACAAGGTTTTGGATCAGGTGTATTGATGTCATTATCGCAAATTGTTCCAAAGTTAGCATTTGAAATTCCGTTACGATATAAAATTATGGGCATAGTTGGCAGTGTTTGGGGTATTTCGAGTATCATTGGGCCACTTCTAGGTGGTGGTATATTAGAATTTGCAACATGGCATTGGTTATTCTACATAAATATACCGATTGCGATCATTGCCATTATATTAGTTATATGGACATTTCATTTTCCAGAGGAAGAAACAGTTGCTAAATCAAAATTTGATACTAAAGGGCTCACGCTATTTTATGTATTTATTGGATTGATTATGTTTGCTTTATTAAACCAACAGCTATTACTTTTAAATTTCTTGAGTTTTATCTTAGCTATCGTTGTGGCAATGTGTTTATTTAAAGTAGAAAAACATGTTTCTTCACCATTTTTACCTGTGGTGGAATTTAATCGTTCGATTACTTTAGTTTTTATAACTGACCTTCTAACAGCTATTTGTTTAATGGGATTCAATTTATATATTCCAGTCTACCTTCAAGAACAACTAGGATTATCTCCATTGCAAAGTGGATTGGTTATTTTTCCTTTATCTGTAGCTTGGATTACATTGAATTTTAATTTACATCGAATTGAAGCAAAACTATCAAGGAAAGTTATTTACTTACTATCATTTACATTGCTACTAGTAAGTAGTATTATCATTTCATTTGGTATTAAATTGCCGGTACTTATAGCATTTGTGTTAATTTTGGCAGGATTAAGTTTTGGATATATTTATACGAAAGATAGTGTAATTGTCCAAGAGGAAACTAGCCCATTACAAATGAAGAAAATGATGTCATTTTATGGATTAACTAAAAATCTTGGGGCATCAATAGGTTCAACAATAATGGGATATCTTTATGCGATACAATCAGGAATCTTTGGTCCAAACTTACACAATGTGTTAAGTGCTGTTGCTGTAATTAGCATTGGGCTTATTGTTTTATGGGTCGTATTTTTTAAAGAACAGTCATCTCAATCAAAAGAATAGAATTATGATTAAAATTGATGTAGTGTAATTAAAGTAAGAAATAATAAATTCCCTAGATACTAGATAAATCGTTCAATATTTTATTAATAAGGAGGCCAATGATTGTGAATTATCTTAAACATAAGTTTTATAACTTGTTAACTACAATGATTGTTCTCTTTATTTTTGTACTTTCTGGTGCGATTTTTTTAACATTTCTAGGGTTTGGTTTATATGGATTAAGTAGAATACTTATTTATTTTAGGTTAGGTGACTTTACATATAATAGAAGTATGTACGATAACCTATTATATTATGGCAGTTATATAATCTTTGGGTACTTCATCATATTTGCAGTCGAGCATTTAATGGATTATTTTAGAAAAATGTTGCCTGAAAATGCATATTTTAGAGGCGCGACTTTTCATTTGATTTCTTACACAGTTGCAACAACGTTATTTTATTTCATCATTCATTTAAATTATGTTTATATCAATATCGATTTTTGGGTCATCATGGTTATTATAGGGTTCTTATATGTTTGTAAGCTTCAATTTTACCCTGAAAGTAAAAATTTAAATAATAGAAAATAGATATCTGAAGTTGAGGGCACATATGTGTTCCAACTTCTTTTTGTTCAATAGAAGAATCGATAATAGTGAGTCTTAGTGCTCAATTTGTGGTAAATAAGTTAAATAACCATTGTATGAGTCTGAGACATAAAATAAATTATTAGGCCCTACAATGTTATATTGTTAGTTTTTTAAGTACACATTAGCTGTGCCTAATGTGTAAGAACCAATAATGATTTAATATGTAGTGCTACTTTATCATTTGAGTACTACTCCCATTATGTTCATGGCTATATGTATTGAAGGGACAAGTGTATATCTGTTTTAAAAAGGAGGAATTATGATGGCTAAAGTTGAATTAACAACCCGGAGACGAAACTTCATAGTTGCTGTTATGTTGATTAGTGCGTTTGTAGCTATTTTAAATCAAACATTATTAAATACAGCGTTACCTAGTATAATGAGAGAATTAAATATTAATGAAAGTACATCGCAATGGCTAGTTACTGGGTTTATGCTTGTTAATGGCGTCATGATACCTCTGACGGCATATCTAATGGATAGAATTAAAACTAGACCTTTATACTTAGCGGCGATGGGGACATTTTTATTAGGTTCTATTGTTGCAGCCTTAGCTCCGAATTTTGGAGTTTTAATGTTAGCACGTGTAATTCAAGCGATGGGTGCAGGCGTACTTATGCCCTTAATGCAATTTACGTTATTTACATTGTTCAGTAAAGAACATCGAGGTTTTGCAATGGGACTAGCAGGTTTAGTAATTCAATTTGCACCAGCAATAGGCCCTACAGTTACAGGATTAATTATTGATCAAGCGAGTTGGCGAGTACCATTTATTATAATTGTAGGAATTGCTTTAGTTGCCTTTGTTTTCGGCTTAGTTTCAATCTCAAGTTACAATGAAGTGAAATATACGAAATTAGATAAGCGCTCAGTAATGTATTCAACTATTGGATTCGGGTTAATGCTATACGCATTTAGTAGTGCAGGAGATTTAGGATTTACAAGTCCAATAGTAATAGGTGCGTTGATAATAAGTATGGTTATTATCTATTTATTTATACGTAGACAATTTAATATTACTAATGCACTTTTAAATTTAAGGGTTTTTAAAAATAGAACATTTGCATTATGTACGATTAGTTCAATGATTATAATGATGTCAATGGTTGGACCTGCGCTGCTTATACCGCTATATGTTCAAAACAGTTTATCTTTATCTGCCTTGTTATCAGGACTTGTTATCATGCCTGGTGCAATAATAAATGGTATTATGTCAGTTTTTACAGGTAAATTTTATGATAAGTATGGTCCTAGACCATTGATTTATACTGGTTTTACAATTTTAACAATTACTACAATTATGTTGTGTTTCTTGCATACAGACACATCTTATACGTATTTAATAGTCGTATATGCAATTAGAATGTTTTCAGTTTCTTTACTCATGATGCCGATAAATACTACAGGAATTAATTCTTTGAGAAATGAAGAAATCTCACATGGCACGGCTATTATGAACTTTGGTCGTGTAATGGCTGGTTCACTAGGCACAGCTTTAATGGTTACATTAATGAGTTTTGGTGCAAAAATATTTTTATCTACATCGCCATCGCATTTAACTGCAACTGAAATTAAACAGCAATCCATTGCTATAGGGGTGGATATCTCATTTGCTTTTGTAGCTGTGCTTGTTATGGCAGCTTATGTGATAGCACTTTTTATAAGAGAACCTAAAGAAATAGAAAGTAATAGAAGGAAATTTTAAAATAATTATAGTAGTTGGTCTATTTAAAATAATAGGCTAACTGCTTTTTTTATTTAATAAAAAGTTTTATACTTTTAGTGATAGACTAAGCAAAAATTGTTATTTGCTATGATGTAGATGTCTTAAAATGATTAAGGGGGATTTGCTTTGTTAACGGTAGATCAAGTGAAAGAATTGGTAGGAGAAATTAAAGATCCTATTATAGATGTGCCTTTAAAAGAAACAGAAGGTATTGTTGAAGTTTCTATTAAGGAAGAAAAAGAACATGTGAGTGTTAAATTAGCAATGGCACAATTAGGTGGTGCACCGCAATTAGATTTACAGATGGCTGTTGTTAATGCATTAAAAGAAAACGGTGCGAAAACGGTCGGTATACGATTTGAAACATTGCCGGAAGAAAAAGTAAATCAATTTAAACCAAAAGAAGAAAATAAACCTAAAACGATAGAAGGCCTATTATCTCAAAATAATCCAGTCGAATTTATTGCAATAGCCTCCGGTAAAGGTGGTGTCGGTAAATCTACTGTTGCAGTAAATTTAGCCGTTGCCTTAGCTCGTGAAGGGAAAAAAGTCGGATTAGTAGATGCCGATATATATGGATTTAGTGTACCAGATATGATGGGTATTGATGAAAAGCCTGGAATTAAAGGGAAGGAAGTAATTCCAGTTGAACGTCATGGCGTTAAAGTTATATCAATGGCCTTTTTTGTGGAAGAAAATGCGCCAGTTATATGGAGAGGGCCAATGTTAGGTAAAATGTTGACGAATTTCTTTACAGAAGTTAAATGGGGAGACATTGAATATTTAATACTCGATCTTCCACCTGGAACAGGAGATGTAGCTTTAGATGTTCATACGATGTTACCTTCAAGTAAGGAAATTATTGTAACGACACCTCATCCTACAGCAGCATTTGTTGCAGCTCGCGCAGGTGCGATGGCAAAACATACGGATCATTCTATTCTTGGCGTAATTGAAAACATGAGTTATTTTGAAAGTAAAGAGACGGGTAATAAAGAATATGTCTTTGGCAAAGGTGGCGGTACTAAGTTAGCTGATGAACTTAATACTCAATTACTTGGGGAATTACCTTTAGAGCAACCATCTTGGAATCCAAAAGATTTTGCACCGTCAATATATCAATCAGATGATCATCTAGGTAAAATTTATAGCTCGATTGCACAAAAAGTTATAGCTGCTACAAATAAATAGGTATAATATATGCTAAACGTACAAAATTACTTTTATTTTGTACGTTTTTATGTTGATTTGTTTTGGAATGCTGGTAAAATAAGTTCTTGTGTTAAGCAATAAACGCGTTGAAAAAGAAGCGGGTTGTGAACACAAAAAGTTTTAAAAAAGTTATTGACTTTAAATTCCAAAGTTGATAATATGATAAAGTCGTCAAAAACGACGCAGTTGTTTTTAAAGAAGAATTTCAAAAGTGTAAAACTTACCATTGAAATAACTATAAAAACAATATAGAATAAATAAAGTAATCGTTCAAAAAGTTATTGACTTCAAGAAACAAATGAAGTAGAATAAAAGAGATTGAACATTAATGAACATTGAAAACTGAATGACAATATGTCAACGTTAATTCCAAAAAACGTAACTATAAGTTACAAACATTATTTAGTATTTATGAGCTAATCAAACATCATAATTTTTATGGAGAGTTTGATCCTGGCTCAGGATGAACGCTGGCGGCGTGCCTAATACATGCAAGTCG
>NZ_JACVZM010000087.1:0-254 GCF_017151935.1 Staphylococcus sp. EG-SA-14
CATAGACCAAGGGAAAGTATAGGTCATGATGCTATAGATGAGTGACAAAAATATCGATATGACAACTAAGATGTAGCATGTTAAATTTAACGTCAGAGTATAGTTGAAAATTAACGGACAAATAACGGACATTATCTGGTTATCCAGTTAAATTAGAATTATGGGCTATGCCAACTGAAGACGAGGCAGTTATAAGTACTTATAATAAATTGAAAGAAAAATTAAAACAGCCAAAAAAATTAGCAGATGTGATT
>NZ_JACVZM010000088.1:0-254 GCF_017151935.1 Staphylococcus sp. EG-SA-14
TTACCACGTAAAGTCGTTCAAGATCAAATTGCTTTAGCAATCAACGAAGAAGTATTAGCACTTGAAGCTGCAGGAATCAAAGTTATCCAAGTTGACGAACCTGCATTACGTGAAGGCTTACCATTACATTCAGAGCGTAATGGTAAGCCTTCACGTAATGCAGGTTCGTCAACTTGGATAACTTTGATTCCTGCAGCTTCAAGTGCTAATACTTCTTCGTTGATTGCTAAAGCAATTTGATCTTGAACGACTTT
>NZ_JACVZM010000089.1:0-253 GCF_017151935.1 Staphylococcus sp. EG-SA-14
TAAGAAATACAGAATAATAATCGTTAAAATAGCACCTGGCAATACAATTTTAAAGTTTACTCTGAATTTATCTTTCATTTTCGTATGTTGTGTTCTAACCGCAGCAATTGTTGTATCTGAAATCATTCATTGGTGACCGTCAAACAGGTAAAACAACAATTGCAATTGACACAATTTTGAACCAAAAAGATCAAGGTACGATTTGTATCTATGTTGCTATTGGTCAAAAAGATTCAACAGTAAGAGCAAATGT
>NZ_JACVZM010000090.1:0-252 GCF_017151935.1 Staphylococcus sp. EG-SA-14
CCCAGGTTATGACTATGAGACATATACTGACTCAGGCATTTCAGGTAAAAATATTGAAGGTCGTCCGGCAATGAAACGTCTATTACAAGATGTTAAGGATAATAAAATCGAAATGGTGTTAAGTTGGGATCAGCTTTTTCAACATAATATTCACATGGAATAACAGCAATTCTACGCTCTAATGCTTTTGCGTGCTCAGATGGAAAGTTTAGTACAGCATTAGTATTAAAAATCAGTTTTAAATCTAATGTG
>NZ_JACVZM010000091.1:0-251 GCF_017151935.1 Staphylococcus sp. EG-SA-14
TGTCGTATTAACAAAGGCAAAGCCAACGAGTTGTTCATCACTTTCAGCAACAAAGATGACTTTATGTGGAGAAGTGATATATTCTTCTAATTGTTTACTAGCCGATGTGACGCTAGGATCATATTCTTGTATCAGAATCGCATAACAACGAATTTAATGGTTACCTAATACATTACTCATACTTATCAATGTCATCTAATCTTAAATGAATGCGTATACTCTTATTCATTTATCAAATTTAAATTCAAAAT
>NZ_JACVZM010000092.1:0-251 GCF_017151935.1 Staphylococcus sp. EG-SA-14
CAGTGTAAAATGTACTTGGGTCATGTAAAAGTCCTCCTGGGTATGTTTTTGTCGTTAAAAACATTGTACCGTAAAAGGACTGTTATATGGCCTTTTTACTTTTACACAATTATACGGACTTTATCAACATCAACGTCAAAACCTGCTTCCATTAAATGATGTAAAGGTAATAACATTTCAACAGGATGATTACCCGTAGAGAACATTTTTCCATTTTCCAATAATACATATCTCTCTTCAGCAGCAATCAT
>NZ_JACVZM010000093.1:0-251 GCF_017151935.1 Staphylococcus sp. EG-SA-14
TTGGAGCCGTTCTTATGGACCTACATGATGAATGGATTTATTCTTCAAGAAAATACATCAATTTTGATAAGTAGAAATGGTAAAAACATTGTATAGCATTTTACACAGGAGTCTGGACTTGACTAAATAACGATAAGTATAAATATTAATAATAAATTCAATAACATACTGACACCTCGCTTATAATAAATATTAAATATAAATGTAGATGATTTAATTTATTAAAGCAAGGAGAACGCAGCAACATGTAA
>NZ_JACVZM010000094.1:0-250 GCF_017151935.1 Staphylococcus sp. EG-SA-14
CTTAGGAGAAATTGAAGAAATTGTTTTACCAGAATTTGATAGCGAAATCGAGGTTCCATATTTCGGTAAAGTTTCTGCTGGAAATTTCGAGGAAGTTGCAATTGATAATGAAAAATTAAAAGTTCCAGACTACATCATTACAGTGTTGACTGAGTATAAGAAAGAAAAAGAGCAAAACTTACTTTTACAACAAGAAATCGGAGAACTAAAACCCAAAGCAGACTATGTAGATGAAATCTTAAAGTCAACT
>NZ_JACVZM010000095.1:0-250 GCF_017151935.1 Staphylococcus sp. EG-SA-14
TTCATAAATCCTTTAAATTCACCCATCGTATCTCCCCCTTTCCTTAATACACAACGGCTGGTTTATGTTTAGCGTCGATTGTTTTACTGTCATCGTAAAATGCAGCTAACATCGCTTCATCTTCATTAAAAGCGAATAGCAAAGCGGCTAGTATTGATGTTGAAAAACTGTTATGTCCTTTCGATGGGCCAAACACAAAAGAAATTCAACAAAATCATAATCTTGAGCATGGATTTGATTTAACAAATTT
>NZ_JACVZM010000096.1:0-249 GCF_017151935.1 Staphylococcus sp. EG-SA-14
GTAATTCAGGAGCCAAAGCATACCGTTTAGGTGATGTGAGTGCAGAAACTCAATTCGCGTTAGATACATTTAATGTACCTGCTCCGGAATTATTAACAGATGATTTAGATGGTCAAGATGTTATCTTGACCATCTAAATCATCTGTTAATAATTCCGGAGCAGGTACATTAAATGTATCTAACGCGAATTGAGTTTCTGCACTCACATCACCTAAACGGTATGCTTTGGCTCCTGAATTACCTCTAAGT
>NZ_JACVZM010000009.1:0-55818 GCF_017151935.1 Staphylococcus sp. EG-SA-14
GTTAATTGGCCAAGATCCTTTTTATCAAAATGTTTTAGAGGACAAGCAATGGGCTTATACCTATTATTAAAACGAAAAAATCCCAAGTTGCGTATGATATCGTAACTTGGGATTTACTGTATTATCTACTTTGCAAGTATGACGTTGGGTCTACTGCATATTGATTACCAATGCCACCAGACATACGTTGGAAGTGTACGTGAGGTGCTGTTGAATTACCCGTACTACCTGAATATGCAATTTGGTCACCAGCTTTGACTTTTTCACCAGCTGAAACAGTTAAACGATTATTATGCATATACCATTGGTAGTTATTACTGTTCGCTTCTTTAATCGTTACTTGATTACCCCCACCATAGTTACTCCAACCTGCTTGTACTACTGTACCATCAGTTAATGAGTAAACTGGTGAATTTTCAGGCATTGCATAGTCGACACCGTAATGCGCACCACCACCGTGATATTGTCCATATGGTTGTAGTTGTTTACGACTTGTTAACCAGCTTGCGTCTTTCGCATGACCACTAGCTGTCGCTTTACTTGCTGATCCGCCATTTTGATTAGACGTGCCATTAGGGGAATTGACCTTTCCATTACCATCATGGCTGTTATACGCTTGGTTGTTGTTACTATGTGAATAATAGCTCGCGTCTGGACCTACATTTGATTGATAGCCATATTGATTAATATGCTGTTGGCTTTGACTCGCTGTGTAGTCATTGTTATCTCCTGCTGTTGCTGGATTCACATATGTTTGGCCGCTTCCATTGGCATTTGCATTTTTTGGATAACAGTTATAAAAATAATGAGTATGTCCTTGAGCATCTACGAATGTATAGCTATATTCTTTATTATCAAACATTGCTTGATTCCAGTTACCATCAGGTGTGTGATGATAATCCCCATTAGAATCAATTGTATAATAAGTACCATAAGATACGTCTTGTGATTGTGTTGACATTTGTGTATGTGCTTGTTGGGTGTTTGTCGTTTCTGCTGCATCTGCTTGATGCGCCATTGTAAATGTAGCGAAGCCCATCGTTGCAATCGCTGCTGCTGTTAATTTTTTCATGTATAAAACATCCTCCATTAAAGTTAAAGTTAGTTTTCAATTAAACTTTACTGCACATACTAAAAGAATTAGACAACTGAGTAAAGGATTTAATTCTCATTTTCCAACTATTTAATATTCCCGAAATGTTTTACTAAACTCATTACATTGTCATTACAAAATAGCCATACATTGATATTAAAATGACATCTCTCACTGCATTCGTTTAACCTTTTATAAATTTTCAAAACTAACAACTAATCATTCGTCCTTGTTCGCGCTTCAACGCTAATGTATGATAGTAATCATCCATCAAATCATATCAACCAAATTCCATTATCAATCGCTATTGATTGTCATTCAACTTTCTAATAATGATATGCTTCTCAGGCTTAAAAATCGTCATATCTTTTCTATTAATTAAATCATCTGTGAGCTTTAATGCTACTAATTCATTGCTGCCATAATACTTAATATATAACGTTCTTGTAGTTAAATTTATTACGGTCTGATACATCGTATAGTGATTGTCAGCATCATGCGGACGTACAATTCCAATCGGTATATTTACCGCATCTAATAAATAAAATGCATTCATTAAATCCATTTCTTTATCATTGTTTTGAGCAATGTTTGCTTTCATAAATGCCATTCTCACAAAGCGCTCAGTTGAAGTAAATCCACCTGGCAATCCAAATGTACCTGCTTCATTGCCTAAAGGTTCAATCGTTACACCTTCCAATAAATTTGCTGTTGCTGGATAAGGAGAAATATTGATATATTGTCTTAAATTACTATAATGCCAATCTAAGTCTGGATGATTTGTTAAGACACCAATAGGATTATCTTTTATAACCACTTCACCCTCTTTAAATGAAACTTCGACTGAATGTCCAGTTGCATCGGAAACATGATAATGCAATGGCGGAACTTCACCGATGTCATTTAAATATACAGCTACAACATGTATTTGGGATGCTTGTTGTTTCATATCTTCAATGCTTGTTGTATATCCCAAAATCCATGTCACAATTTCATTTTGCGTAATATTCATCGCGTCCGCTTTGTGTGTTGATCCATATGAACTATAACCTCGGAAATATTGTGTTGAAATGGCAACGCCATGTTCATTAACACCATCACCATAAATAAAACCTTCCATATCTGTTCCTGTGCCAATAAAGCCATATTGCGTTTGGCCTGTCGTGCCAGTGCGAGATGTCCAACGATAATTTCTAGGCGTCACTGCTGGCGAACCATCTAATGGATAATCATAATCCATCGTGCGTCCAAGAAGTACTTGATTATTTAAAGTTTGTATTGTGAATCCTGTGCACATTGTTCTCACTCCTCTGTACCTTCATTTACTTTAATCACTTTCAAATAAAGCTGTTTCACTTAAACATACTATAAAAAATCAATTATACAAGCAATTAATTGATATTCATTCTCAATAACTGTGGTATGATATGTAAGGAAATCATGACTTATGTGTGAGTGAACGATCATCTATACATCCGTTCACTTCATCTCATGACTTTCTATATTTAATTTTTACAAGGAGTGACATCTGTGAATAACACACAATCTTCACCACGCAGTAATATTATTATTGCGATTATGTTGTCTGCATTAACATATTGGTTGTTTGCACAATCATTTATTAATATAGGACCTCTCGTTGGTCAAACGTATCAAACCTCTCCTGCCGTGTTAAATTTATCTATTAGTTTAACTTCCTTCGCCACAGGTATCTTCATGGTGGCTGCAGGTGATATTGCTGATAAAATAGGACAACTGAGAATGACATACATGGGTCTCATAATCAGTATGTTTGCATCTCTTCTATTAATTATATCGGACATCACTGCACTGCTCATCATCGGTAGAATTTTACAAGGTCTATCAGCAGCTATCTTGTTACCTTCAACAGTTGGCGTTTTAAATAATCAATTTAAAGGAGATCATTTAAGACGAGCGATTAGTTATCTAATGATTAGTACTGTTGGTGGCATCGGCCTAGCTGGTGTTATCGGCGGTTTAATTGCCACAAATTTCGGATGGCAAACGAATTTCATCATTAGTATAGTCATTGCTTTCATTGCCATATTGCTTCTAAAAGGCACACCTGAAAAAGTAAGTCAACATAGCCACCGTCATCCATTCGATTACAAAGGTATGTCGATTTTCGCTGTTATGATTGGTAGCTTTACATTATTGTTAACACAAGGATTCGAACAAGGTTGGTTTAGTACATTTTCATTCATTTGTCTGAGCATTTTTATCATCACTACATTAATATTCATCATCATCGAACGTCGACATGAAGTACCTTTTATTGATTTCTCAGTATTACGCAACCGTCCGTTCATTGGTGCATTTTTAAATAACTTTGTTTTAAATAGTGGTCTAGGCGTAACAGTGGTCTTTTTCATATTTGCTCAAACACACCTTGGTTTATCAGCTGCGCAATCTGGACTTGTTACATTGCCATATGCCATTGTGGCAGTTGCGATGATTCGTTTAGGTGAAAAAGCAACATTACGTTTCGGTGGCAAATTGATGCTCATCATTGGTCCGTTGTTCCCTGTCATCGGCATCACTATTATTAGCATGACATCACTTCAACCATCACAATATATCATTGCTGTTGTTATTGGGTTTGTCATTTGCGCAATTGGAAATGGTTTAGTCGCAACACCCGGCCTTACAATTGCAATTTTCAGTATGCCAAATGAAAAAGTTGGTTTAGCTACAGGATTATATAAAATGAGTGGCACACTAGGTGGCGCCTTTGGTATAGCAATAAGTACTACAGTTTTCAGTATGTTACAACTAAACTATACGCCTAGTGTAGCTGCAACCGTAACATTTATAGTCAGCATTGTATTGATGATCCTTGGCTCATTGTCTGCATACATGATCATTCCAAAAACAGTTAAATCTTAAATATAATAGAAGCATTATGTTTCGAAATATCTTTATCACGTTAAAATGATATACAAGAAATTCAAGAAAAATAAGCGAACTGAATAAATAAAGATTCTATTAACGCATCAGTATTAGGATTCACTCTAAAACGATTAATAGTTTTATAAGAAGGTGTTTGATCTTGAGCTAACCACATCATTCGAATACTGTCATGAAGTAATTTCTCTATTCTACGACCAGAAAATACAGATTGAGTATATGCATATAAGATGATTTTTAACATCATTTTTGGATGATAGGATGTTGCGCCACGATGATGTCTGAATTCATCGAATTCGCTATCAGGTATCGTTTCAACAATTTCATTAACATATCGCGAAATATCATTTTGAGGGATTCTAACAGAAGTTTCTATTGGTAGTGTAAGTTGGGCAAAGTGTCTTATTTTTTAAAGTATTTCAAAGTAAAATTACATGTTAATACGTAGTATTAATGGCGAGACTCCTGAGGGAGCAGTGCCAGTCGAAGACCGAGGCTGAGACGGCACCCTAGGAAAGCGAAGCCATTCAATACGAAGTATTGTATAAATAGAGAACAGCAGTAAGATATTTTCTAATTGAAAATTATCTTACTGCTGTTTTTTAGGGATTTATGTCCCAGCCTCTTACTCTAATTATATTCACTATCAATTAGACAAAATGGCCATTTTCAAATATCACGCGTTGTTTCTGACCTTGAATATATTTATTATAATTCTCTTTTTGAAAATCAGTTAACATTAATTTAGATGTACCGTATTTTAACACTTTTTGCATTGTTTCTATTCTCATTTTTCTAAATAACCATCCATCTTTTAACACAATACGATTAACAGCATCATATGATAATTCTACTGTTTCTTTAATTTCAAATGTCTTGAATGAAATAATCGTGCACATTAAAAACGTATCACCAAAGTAATAAACATCTAAATCATCACGTTTATGTTGTCCAACTAACAAACGACCATATTCGAACTCTTTTTCTGGATATTTCAATTCTAAAAAACTAATAATCTCTTCTTCTTTTAATTTGAATTGCATTTAAAAACATCCTCTCTTAAGTTTTAACAAGCCTTAATTAAAAATTTTTTCAATCACATAGTTCAATATACATCATTTCGTTATGTTTTTTAATACTTTGTTCAAAAACAAATATTTTATTCTTTAAAATAATGACTTTTGTATTTTTAATCACAATAAACATTTTAAAATTCTTGTTATCATAATCATTAAAAGGTATTAACCTTAATAATATATTCTCTCGTCTCAACCTTAATCGTATACTTCAGACGTCTGTTTGTAGACAATAAAAGTCATTCACGTCTTCATATGTCATCAAATGTTTATCATGATATGATGAATATAATAATCGGGTATATAACTGTATGATTAATTACACAATAAAGAGAAGGAATATAATATGAAAAAAGTGTCAATTAAAGATGTTGCTAGAGAAGCTGGTGTATCAGTTACAACTGTGTCACATATTTTAAATCATAATGATAGTCGTTTTTCCGCAACAACGATAAAAAACGTACATGCTGTTTCAGAACGTTTAGGCTATGCCCCTAATAAACATGCAAAACAATTGCGCGGCAGTAAAATTCAAACTATTGGCGTCATTTTGCCTAGCTTAACAAATCCGTTTTTCTCAGCACTGATGCAAAGTATTCATGACCATAAACCATCTGATGTTGATTTATGCTTTTTAACATCTACAGCAACTGATTTGTATGACAATATTAAACATTTAATTGATCGAGGTATTGACGGATTAATTATCGCACAATACATATCATCCCCGGACGCCCTAAATAACTATCTAAAGAAACATCATGTACCTTATGTCGTACTGGATCAAAATGACCATCAAGGCTATACAGATTTTGTTCGGACAAATGAATATCAAGGTGGACAACTTGCAGCACAACATTTAATAGAACTCGGTCACAACAATATGATGATTGTTGCACCATATGACATGATGGCGAATATGTCGACTCGTGTCGCTGGATTTGTTGATACTTTGCGCGCGAATCAATTGCCAGAACCACAAATCGTCCATACTGAATTATCTAAGCGCGGTGGGCTAACCATTGTTGATGACATCATGGTTCAATCTGCCACTGCAATCTTCGCTATTAACGATGAACTCGCTATTGGCATTTTACGAGGACTAATTGAACATGGCATCAGTATTCCGAAAGATATCTCATTAATAGGTTATGACGACATTGATTATGCAGCGTACGTCTCGCCACCTTTAACTACTGTGGCACAACCTATAACTGATATTGGCAAAACATCTTTAACCTTATTACTTCAACGATTACAGCACTTAGATAAATCCATTGATATGATTGAATTACCAACGACTTTAAAAATTCGTGCAACAACTGGCTATCATCTTTCAAACTAACTACGTATCTTCCGAAATATACTCATCATTGTTATGCCCTTAGCGTTGCTTTAATGCTGAGGGTTTTTAATCATAATTATTTCACTAAGAAATTAAAATAATAATGTATGAATTTTTAAATATGATTTAAACGTTTTCATTTTTTATGAAAACACATGCATTTTACAAATAAAAATGGTACGATGGCACTGGTAAAACGTTTTACTAAAAACAAATCGTGAGGTGTATAACATGAGCATTGTTGCATTACTTATCGGGTTAGGCCCCTTAATTGGCTGGGGCTTCTTCCCAACAGTCGCTTCAAAGTTTGGTGGTAAACCTGTACATCAAATTATCGGTGCTACTGTAGGTACGTTAATCTTCGCTATTATATTAGCCGTAGTCACATCAAGTGGCTTCCCTACTGGAACCAATTTGCTATTCGCCTTATTATCAGGTGCAGGATGGGGATTCGGACAAATCATTACATTTAAAGCGTTCGAATTAGTCGGCTCATCTCGTGCCATGCCAGTCACAACAGCATTCCAATTATTAGGCGCATCTTTATGGGGTGTCTTTGCATTAGGAAATTGGCCAGGCATTGGTCATAAAATCATTGGATTTACAGCTTTAGTCGTTATTCTAATTGGAGCGCGTATGACAGTTTGGAGTGAACGCAAAGAAGCAAGTAACGCCAAAAATTTACGTCGTGCAGTGGTACTTCTGTTAATTGGTGAATTTGGATACTGGTTATATTCAGCTGCACCGCAAGCAACTTCTATTGATGGCCTAACTGCCTTTTTACCTCAAGCAATGGGTATGGTAATTGTTGCAGTCATTTATGGCTTTATGAATATGAAAGCAGAGAATCCATTCCGTAATAAAATTACGTGGTTACAAATTATTTCAGGTTTCTTCTTTGCATTTGGTGCTTTAACATATCTTATTTCAGCACAACCTAATATGAATGGTTTAGCAACTGGATTTATTCTTTCTCAAACATCCGTTGTGCTTGCTACATTAACTGGTATTTATTTCTTAAAACAACATAAAACGTCAAAAGAAATGGTTATTACAATCATCGGCTTAGTACTCATTTTAGTAGCCGCTTCTGTTACAGTATTTATAAAATAAGGAGTGTAGATGTCATGAAAAAATCAGCTGTTTTAAATGAACATATTTCAAAAGCAATCGCGACAATTGGTCATTTTGATTTATTAACGATTAATGACGCTGGCATGCCAATTCCAAATGATCATCGTCGTATCGACCTAGCTGTAACTAAAAACTTACCACGCTTTATTGATGTCTTAGCTACAGTGTTAGAAGAAATGGAAATCCAAAAAATATACTTAGCAGAAGAAATAAAAGAACATAACCCTACACAATTGCAACAAATTAAACAATTGATTTCATCGGAAATCGAAATCATTTTCATTCCTCACGAAGAAATGAAAAGTAACTTAGCTCACCCATTAAATAAAGGTAATATTCGTACTGGTGAAACAACGCCCTACTCTAATATTGCATTAGAATCGAATGTTACTTTTTAAAAGTTATAACTTGAAAGGAGCATACACATGACCAACAAAGTTGTTATTTTAGGTTCAACGAATGTCGATCAATTTTTAACAGTTGAAAGATATGCACAACCAGGCGAAACATTACATGTTGAAGAAGCACAAAAAGCATTCGGCGGAGGTAAAGGTGCCAACCAGGCTATTGCCACTGCACGTATGCAAGCAGACACAACATTTATTACTAAAATTGGCACTGATGGCGTTGCTGATTTCATCTTAGAAGATTTTAAAGCGGCTCATATTGATACATCATATATTATCAAATCAACTGAAGCAAAAACAGGCCAAGCCTTTATCACTGTGAATGCAGAAGGACAAAACACCATCTATGTTTATGGTGGTGCGAATATGACGATGACACCTGAAGATGTTATTAACGCAAAAGACGCTATAATCAATGCAGACTTTGTCGTTGCACAATTAGAAGTACCCATCCCGGCTATTATATCTGCATTTGAAATTGCCAAGGCACATGATGTGACGACAGTATTAAATCCTGCACCAGCGAAAGCATTACCTAATGAATTATTATCATTAATCGATATTATTGTGCCAAACGAAACAGAAGCCGAATTGTTATCCGGAATTAAAGTAACTAATGAACAATCTATGAAAGACAATGCTAATTACTTTTTATCTTTAGGCATTAAGACTGTTTTGATTACGTTAGGTAAGCAAGGTACATATTTTGCTACTAAAAATCAAAGCCAACACATCGAAGCTTATAAAGTAAATGCGATTGATACAACTGCTGCAGGCGACACATTTATTGGTGCATTTGTCAGTCGCTTAAACAAGTCGCAAGATAACTTAGCAGATGCTATTGATTTTGGTAATAAAGCGAGCTCACTCACTGTACAAAAACACGGCGCGCAAGCATCTATTCCTCTACTAGAAGAAGTAAATCAAGTTTAAATGAATCAAACACAGCTATGATATGAAGGTTTAGCATATAACTTGCAACATTCGTATATCATGGCTGTGCTTTTTTATCTTTATAAAACATCATCTATTAGAAATAATTTTCCACTAAACCTATGCTTGTTGACTCATGTTTAGTTATAAATGAAGTGACAATTTTTTGTAATCTTTTTAACTTCCAAATTATCGCATATAAATATGCTATATTAATGATAATAATTATCAATTAAAAGGAGGTTATGCTATGTCTAAAGAAGCTGGTCATACATTTTTAGCTAAATTAGGAAAAACTCGTCTACGCCCCGGTGGTAAAGAAGCAACAGATTGGTTAATACAACAAGGGGCATTTTCACAAGATAAACAAGTGTTAGAAGTGGCATGTAATATGTGCACAACATCTATTTATCTAGCTCATACATATGGCTGTCACATTCAAGGCGTTGATATAAATAAGAAAGCATTAGAAAAAGCACAGGAAAACATTTCAGCAGCAGGTCTTGAATCATATATTCAAGTTCAACAAGCGAATGCTGTTAAATTACCCTTTGATGACAATCAATTCGATATCGTTTTAAATGAAGCGATGTTAACAATGTTACCCATCGCCATAAAGGAAAAAGCATTACGCGAGTACTACAGAGTCTTAAAGCCTGGGGGTATCTTGTTAACACATGATATTGTCATCGTTAATGAATCACATGCCACACATGTAGTTAAATCATTATCTGCAGCAATTAATGTCAATGTCTCACCGCAGACGAAACTTGGCTGGTTAAATTTATATAATCAAGCTGGTTTTAATCATGTGCATTATCATACTGGTCCAATGAGTTTAATGACACCAAAAGGTTTAATTTATGACGAAGGTATTGTTGGAACTATAAAGATTATCAACAATGCTTTAAAAAAAGAAAATCGACCAATGTTTTGTAAAATGTTTAAAACGATGACTAGACTGCGTAAAGATATGAATTATATTACTTTTGTCGCTAAAAAAGAGCACTAAATATAATGCCACTAACTGTACTTTGTATCTATGTTTGACTGTCACTTTAATTTCTTTGTGACACTAATCATCTACTTAACAATATCGTTATCGTTGATTAGTAAGTCATCAATTTTGGTTAAAGACTTTCATAAACACTCAAACATTAACACTATACATACTTAGTTAGTGGCATTATTTTTTTCTTAAAATTTTAACATCACGGGATTGGAACAGAAATGTTAAAGGGAGTAGGACAAAAATGATATTTTCGCAAAATTTATTTATGTCCTTCCCCAACTTGCATTACCTGTAGAATTTCTTTTCGAAATTCTCTGTGTTGGGGCCCCGCCAACTTGCATTGTCTGTAGAATTTCTTTTCGAAATTCTCTGTGTTGGGGCCCGCCAATATAACACTGTAGGGCCTACTATATTAATTTATGTCTCGGGCTCTAACCCTAAAATACTTACAATGTACCTTTATAATTTATCTCCATTTGATGCTATCACTTGTTGATACCAATAGAACGAATCTTTTTTCAAGCGTTCCATCGTGCCATGACCATGATTATCTCTATCAACATATATTAAACCATAGCGTTTCTTCATTTCACCGGTTGTAAATGAAACAATATCAATGATTCCCCATGGTGTATAACCAATTAAATCTACACCATCTTGATCAACTGCTTCTATCGCTGCTGTAATATGTGCTTTTAAATATTCAATGCGATAATCATCATGAATATGTCCATCTACCACTTCATCAACTGCACCAAAACCATTTTCCACAATAAAAAGTGGCAACTGATAATGATCATATAACACATTCAATGTATATCTTAAGCCATCTGGATCAATCGCCCAACCCCAATCACTCGTTGCGATATGCGGATTCTCCACAGAATGATTCAAACCACCGTTGACGATGTTGTTTTTAACTGTAGTATCAACATCATGTTTTACAGCCGTAGACATGTAATAACTAAAGCCAATATAATCAACCGTGCCCTGCTGTAAAATACTGTCGTCCCCTTCTTGCCATCCAACATCATATCCTTTTCGTGCTAGCATTTTTTTAGCATAGCTTGGATAATAACCTCTTACTTGAACATCCGGGAAAAAGAAACGTAAGCGATTCGCAATTTGTGCTTCCATCATATCTTTCGGATGACACGAATATGGATAAATGGGTACATGTGAAATCATTGTCCCAATCTTAAACTTCGGATTAATCTCTTTACCAAGACGAACTGCTAAAGCACTGGCTAAAAGTTCATGATGTGCTACTTGATACAAGACTTCTTCAGGATTATCATTTTCTGTCAATGCTACCCCAGAATTCGTCCATAAAAAGATAGGATTTGATGTGTCCATCTGATTATTAATTTCATTAAACGTCATCCAATATGTCACTTTATCTTTATATCTTTCAAATACAACACGCGCAAAATGCACAAAATAATCGACAACTTCTCTATTTCTAAATCCACCATAATGTTTCGCTAAATGAAGTGGCATCTCAAAATGTGATAACGTCACAACAGGTTCAATACCTTGTGCAATTAATTCATCAAAGATACGATCATAAAAGGCAAGTCCTTCTTCATTTGGCACATCTTCATCCCCATTCGGAAAGATACGTGTCCACGCAATCGACGTACGTAAACATTTCAATCCCATTTCTTTAAACAAGGCAATATCTTCCTTATAACGATGATAAAAATCAATACCTTCATGATTTGGATAATAGTGATTGAGGTCTATAGATTCTGTAATCTGACGTGCTTTGCCATGTGCACCACTCGTCATAACATCAATTACACTTAACCCTTTACCACCTTTTTCATATCCACCTTCAAATTGATTTGCGGCAAGAGCGCCACCCCACATAAAATTTTGCGGTAATTTTGTCATTATTACAACACACTCCTAGTTTTTAAATATTTTAAAAATAACATCTTCAGTCGTAATGATTTCATTCATTGTCAGTTCTACTTTTCCTAAATCGGCAGAGTTGCTAATAACGACAATAACGTCAGCATTGTAGCCTTGTTGTTGTATATACTGCTGGTCGAATTGCAACAACGTTTGCCCTGCTTCAACATGATCATTTTGCTTTACAAAGCACTTGAACCCTTTACCTTCCAAGTCAACTGTATTCACGCCAATATGAATGACTATGTCCACACCGTCTTCTGATTGAATACCAACTGCATGCTTAGTTGGTACAATCATAGATACTAAACCATTGAACGGTGCGATTACTTTGGATTCTTCATGAGCTTTGATTGCCAAGCCTTCGCCTACCATTTTCTCTCTAAAAATTGAATCTCTTACTTCTTTAAGTAAAATACGACGACCAGCGATTGGTGCTTTCACTAAAATTGGTGTTGTTACTTTTACTTGAGGTGTATAACTTGTATCTTGGCTATTAATATTGTCAGTATTCTCACTCTCTTCGACATTAGCATTCTTAATTAATCGCTGTAATTGCTGATACACTTCATCGACATTTCCATTTAATTTTATGACTAACTGCGCATCATTTTCTGCTACAGATGTCACATCAACTATTTGTTTCACTTCATTTGCTGTAGAAGGAATTGTATGTTGCATATGAATTGTAATGCACTTCGTATCATACGTTGCATCAACAATGTTTTCGACACCACCTACAGCCGTAAGAATGTCTTGGGCTTGTTCTTTATATTTATTGCTCATAAATATTACCCCCTCAACTTGATAGTAGAATGAAAATGTATTTACTTACCTCCAATTATAATTGTACCGGTTCAATTTGTAAACGCCGATACAATTATAATATTTTGTGCTATAATAATTACAGACAAAGTGAAATGAGGACAGAATATTGTTAAAGTATGAACATATTGCTAAGCAACTTAATGCGTTTATACATCAATCTAATTTCAAACCCGGTGATAAATTGCCAAGCGTGACGCAATTAAAAGAACGTTATCAAGTAAGTAAGAGTACTATCATTAAAGCATTAGGCTTATTGGAACAAGATGGTTTGATCTATCAAGCACAAGGCAGTGGTATTTATGTGAGAAATATTGCAGATGCCAATCGTATCAACGTCTTTAAGACTAATGGTTTCTCTAAAAGTTTAGGTGAACATCGAATGACAAGTAAGGTACTTGTTTTTAAGGAGATGGCAACGCCACCTAAATCTGTACAAGATGAACTCCAATTAAATGCAGATGATACCGTCTACTATTTAGAGCGATTAAGATTCGTGGACGATGATGTTTTATGTATCGAATATTCTTATTATCATAAAGAAATCGTGAAATATTTAAATGATGATATTGCTAAGGGCTCTATCTTCGATTATTTAGAATCAAACATGAAACTTCGTATTGGTTTTTCAGATATTTTCTTTAATGTAGATAAACTCACTTCAAGTGAAGCTTCATTACTACAATTGTCTACAGGTGAACCATGTTTACGTTACCACCAGACTTTTTATACAATGACTGGCAAACCCTTTGATTCGTCTGACATCGTATTTCATTATCGTCATGCACAGTTTTATATTCCTAGTAAAAAGTAATACATACATAAAAACGTCTATATCCCAGTTATAAACTGGAGTATAGACGTTTTTTTACGATAATAACAATGGCTCAAATTGCTATTATCTTGCTTAGGTTTTTCGTTTTAGAAGAATATTGCTACAAAGACAGGCACAACTGCTACAACAACTACACCAACTAACACTAAAGCTATACTTGCCATTGATTCTTCTACAGGTCCTAATTCTTTGGCTGGTGCTACACCTAATGTGTGACCACTTGTTCCAAGTGCTAATCCTCGGGCAATAGGGTTAGTAATTCGGAAAAGCTTCAAGAATTTATTACCTAGGGCATAAATAATGACACCATTTAAAATAACTGCTAATGATGTTAATTCTTTTATACCACCGATACCAGCTGATACTGGTAACGCAATCGCTGTAGTTGCTGCTTGAGGTAACATTGATAAAATAACATCATTGGCAAATTGTGCTAACTTCGCAAAAGTTAAAATAATTAATAACGCTACAACTGTACCGATACCAATACCTCCGATGATACGATGCCAATGTTTAACAAGCACTTCACGCTTTTTATATAACGGAATCGCAAAACAGATTGTTGCCGGTTCTAAGAAGAAGTAAATAATGTCTCCACCTATTTTGTAAGTCTTATACGGAATGCCTGTTAAATAGAGGAAGGCCACACCAAATACCATACTGACAAATAGCGGTGCGAATAAGAAGAAACGATTAGTTTTTTCAAATAATATGGTCGCTAAGAAAAATGGTATAACGGATAACAGTATTCCGAAGTAAGGTGTGTTTAGTGCTAAGTGGTTAATCATGAGCTTGTGCCTCCTCTATTTTGATCTTTTTTGTGACTTTGTCACCTTTAGATCTCGAAGTAACTTTCATAATAATTTGTGTGACATAGCCAGTACAAATAAGTAATAGTATTGTTGAGACGATTATTAGTCCAATGATTAAAAATGGTGCTTGGCTAATGACACCTAAAGAGTTAACAACTGAGATACCGGCTGGTACGAAGAGTAAGCCAATGTTATTTGTTAGTGTCGTTCCTACTTTTTCGACTTCGCCTAACTTAACAGCACCAGTACATAATAATACAAATAATAATACTAAACCGATTACTGATGCAGGCATAGGAATTGGCATAAATGATTCAATTATTTTCGATACAAAGAGTACTAAAGCAATTACAATGACTTGGTGAAAAAAGTGTGCTGGTTTTGATGCGTCTTTTTGTTGTTTCACGACCATTGCCTCCTACGTTTGATTTAACTAAAGTATAGATGGCTCACTTCGATTTGCGTGATTTTTAGTCCGAAATACAAAATATCATAGGTAAAATGCATAAAAAAAAGGATTACTGTTAAAGTAATCCTATCGACGCTTTAAAATCTTTCATAAATGAACGTCCAACTTGCATCTTGACACCATTTGTCAATATTACCATATAAGTGTAGTTAAACCATTGTTGCACTTCTTTAATGTGTTTCGTGTTAATAATATATGAACGATGAATACGTATAAAATAAGTGGGATTCAATCGTTTTTCATAACGATTCAATGGCTCTGTTGTTTCGTATTTATGATTCGTTGTATGTATGGTTGTAATACCATTATGTGTGCCAATCCCAATAATATTTTGTTGCTTTAACATGTGAATTTTATCGTCAATTTCAACAGGTAAGCTTTGATCAAAATTCGCCGACATATCATTCGCAATTGCACTTGCGTTATTATCATCTTTGGCTTTAGTCGCACGCACTTTATTGACTGCTTGTTCAATACGTTTTTGACCAAACGGTTTCAAAATATAGTCTGTCGCATTTAATTCAAATGCCTGTACTGCGTATTGGTCATGTGCAGTTGCAAAAATAATCGCAGGTGGCTCTTTCATCTTTTGAATCTTAGCTCCTAATTCGATCCCATTTTCATCCATTAAATTGACATCTAAAAATATAATGTCATATTGATTGATCAGTAGTGCTTCCAATGTTTCTTTTACATTTTCTGCCTCATTAATTTCTTCAAAACCACCAATTTCATTTAATAAATATGTTAATTCATTACGTGCTAATGGCTCATCATCTATGATTAATGCTTTCATATTTATTCCTCCTCTTGTCTTTCATAAGGAAGTACACACCAAAAAGTGGTACCGCTCGATGTCGATTCAAATTGTAATGCTGCGGATTTTCCAAATAATCCTTTTAGGCGTAAGTTTAAATTTTCTAAAGCACTACCAGTTCCAGATTCTGATTCTACAGATGTTTCTCCCAACAAATGCATTTTATCTTTAGAAATACCCTGACCATTATCTTGTACAATAATACGTACATGTGTTGCAGTTTCTTTAATCACTGACACGTCAATATCGTTACCTTGCTTTCGATTCGTAAACGCATGTTTGATGGCATTTTCAACTAAAATTTGAATTAAAAATGGTGGTACAAGCACATCGCGATATTTGTCTTCAACATTAATATTGATATTAAATCTTCCTGGATAACGTGCTTGTTCGAGTGATAAGTATGCACGCACTTGACTTAACTCTTTATCTAAAGTAATCGTATGTTGCTTAGAGCCTTGTAAATTCGCTCTGAAAAAATAACTCAAT
Source organism: Staphylococcus sp. EG-SA-14 (assembly GCF_017151935.1). Taxonomy (NCBI): domain Bacteria; kingdom Bacillati; phylum Bacillota; class Bacilli; order Caryophanales; family Staphylococcaceae; genus Staphylococcus; species Staphylococcus sp. EG-SA-14. The sequence continues at coordinate 16,093 of NZ_JACVZM010000009.1, forward strand.
TCTAATAGTAACTCTCGTGCCTTTTCGCTATTTATTCTAACTAAAGCTGAAATCGTGTTAATTGAATTGAAGAAAAAATGTGGACTCACTTGTGCCTGTAATGACTTAATCTCAGCATCTTTCAATAACTTACTTTGCGTTTCGGCTTCACCAAGTTCAATTTGGCTACTAAAAATATTTGCCAATCCTTCTGCAAGTTGACGTTCCACAAAAGTTAAATCATTAGGGTTTGTAAAATACATCTTCAATGTACCGACGATAGAACCATGCATCTCAAGTGGTATCACGATAGCTGCTCTAAGCGGGCAATTCGGATGACTACAACCAATCTCTTCTTTAGTATGCACTTCTTTCAACTTTCCTGATTTCAATACATCTTTAGACAGACTTGTTAATATTTCATTTGTTGGTATGTGATGATCACTACCTGCACCTACATGCGATAAGATTTCATTTTTGCTTGTAATTGCTACGGCAGATACTTTCATTAAATTTTTAATAATCATCGCAATTTGCTGTGCCGATTCTCTATTCAATCCTTCTTTAAAATACGGCAATGTCTGGTTCATCAATTGCAGTACATCATGTGTTTGAACAGCCTTCATTTGCTCCTCTTGCTTTAATGTTGAAATGATAATAGACATAAAAATCGCCGTACCAACGCTATTAACAATAATCATTGGTAGTGCAATTAATGATATGAGGTCAACCGCATATGCTTTGTCGTGGGAAAATGTTAAAATGCTCAACATTTGAATCATTTCCATAACAATTCCAATCATGGCACTTTTCGCAATACTCGGGTAACGTTTGCGTCTTTGAGCTTGTAAGCCAAAATAACCAGCAATTATACCGATAAATATAGATGAGATAAGATAAACTTGTGCATCCGCCCCACCCATATACACTCTGAAAATACCTGAAATAACGCCAACAAATAGACCTACAAAAGGTCCACCAACTAATCCTGCGACACCTATCGTTAATACACGTGTGTTAGCTAAAGATACATCATCATCTAAACGGAAGTACACACTTCCTGACAAACTATGTTGATGATCGATGACGATACCAGTTAAATTAGACATTAAGGCAAACAAACTGAAAATAATACATAATTGCCAACGTGCTTTCCATGTACGTCGACGATTCATTAAGTTTTTAAAATATGGAATATTCATCAACACATAGGCCAAAATAATAATTAAACCTACACGCTCAAGTAATAACATTGTTAGCGATAGCACGATAGCACCTCAGTGAATTATAATTATGTTTATTTTATCATAATAGTGCATGTAAAATTCATGAATAAATTATTAAAAAAACACGCTACTATTTAATTATCTATACCATTAAATTTTCATATCAATTTTTATGCTAAGTTGACCATTTTTCTTTTCAAATAATGCTGTTTATGTCACTAAATTTCTGTTAAGTATAGCGAAAAACTGCTGACATTACTTTGCCAACAGTTTCTAATCGCGTTATTTATGATACTTTTTTAAATAAAACATGATTCTCTAAATGAACATGCTCATGTGTTAAAACTTCAAGTGCTTTTAATCTCTGATAAACGAGTCGCCACGTACCACATGCCTCTATCGGTGGTTCATAGCTAGATGTTAAATCGCTCATTTTCACTAACAATTGTCCCGTTGCAATGTGATCAGATACTAAATCATCAATCACTGTATTAATATCGTCTACTACTTCACCTTGTTCATATTTAATTAGTTTTGGAAAATCAACATTATCTTCTTTTTGCATATGATCTAACATGCCATTTTTAAATGTATCATATGTTTCTTTTAACTCGACTAAATATGGATGGTTAGGTCCATGTACTTTCGATAATTTCGTCACATAAGGTGTTAAATTTTTAAATTCTTCTCTAAGAGGTTCATGATATGCTGCTTGAATATATTGAATAAGTGACGAAACATTTAAAAATTTAGGGTTAAGCGAACCTGGTGTATTCGTTTGTTCAACGTCATTGAGACGCTGTAATAATTCGTTCAAATCTACATTTTTCTTTTCTAAGGATGCTGCTTCTATACTTACTTGTCCACCGCAACAAAAGTCTATACCTACGCTTCTAAAAATATCTGCTGCTTTCGGATAATCTGTTACTATATCTGCTACTATGTCATTTTTATTTATCATTATAGACGACCTCCTCATTTTCAGTGTATACAATTTAATGTATATGAAAATGAAAATCAGGGAAATGTCATAATCATTTCATAAATAGCAAAATAAAACCCTCAAATCATGTTAGTTCACATAGATTTGAGGGCATTTATTATTTATTTTAGCGAGTAAGTCATATGTACAGTGTTTAACTTAACAATATTTTTGAAGTCTCGCTTCTTAATATCTTTACTAAGTAAGATTTCCACTTCGTTTTCTGACGTTTGGCTTAACATCCCCATAATCATGTCGTCTTTTAGCACGACACTAGCCATACCTTCTTCAAATACATAACCACGATCCAGACCAGTTAAAATGATTTTGTTCTTACCTTTTAACTTCATTGAGATTGAATCCGTTAATGTAATAGCTGTAAAGTATAACGAAATGTTATTAAAGTCTTTTGTGAAATACGGTGTTAATCTATAAAAATCATTATTCAAATGAATTAATGCACTTGTTTCTGCAGTATATGCATATTTATTACGTTGATTACCAACACGCACTTCAAATACTTCCGTACCTATTTGGACTTCTAAGAAAACATCCCAAATTTTTTCTTTAGGTAAATACGCTTTAATATCTTCTAACATAATGTTAAAACGATATTGTTTATTCGCATTGACACTTAAAGGTACATACATTGTGTGCTTCTTGTTTCGTGAATGTAATTTAAGTCTGACATCATAATGTCCTTCGCCAATCATAAATTCATTTAACGTTAGCTCTGTAACAATTTTATGATTATCAAATTTAAATGCTGTCATTTTCACTTTTGGCTTAGCGATATCAATGCCTTCAAAGTATGGTTCGCCTTCATTGAATTGAATGTTTAATTTACCATCTACAATATCAAAACGGTAGTATTGACCTTGACGGTAACTTTCTTCTACAGTTCTATAGTTGTCTATATCTTTCGCTCTCGCGTAGTGCAACAATGGTCGTAATTTACTCATCACCAATGCATCTACACGTTCTGGAACTGCTTGTATAAAGTCTCCTAGAGCATTAATCCATTGCGGTTGATCTTCTAGTTTAACTTTAAGTGAGAAGCCATTCGTACGAGAAAAACTAAAATGACGATTTAAAAATTCTGCTAAGATTTGATCTTTATGGGCTTCTTCTAAATCTGCATTTAATATTTCTACAGCAATCAATCTCATGACTTCGTAAAAGTCTTCAGGTGAAACATACGCACTACTCATATGTTCACCTTCACGCTTTGTAGCATAATAATACGCTTTATCACTTAACACACTGATTCGATTTGCATTCAAATATGCTTTCATTGTAAATAATTGATCTTCTGCACTCTTTAATTCTTCTGGAAAATAAATGTCATTATCTTTTAGTAATGCTGTTCTATAGATTTTAGTTGGGCTTAAAGTATAGATAATTCTTGAATTTAACAAAGTAACTTCAGGTGCTGTTTCTTTAAACATAGATTGTGGTACACCACGACCATTAACACCTTTCATTTTAATCAATAAGACATCTGAGTGATGTTCATCAATAAATGCTGCTGCATCCTTTAAAGTCTCTTTGTTTATATAGTCATCGGAGTCCACAAATAATACAAATTCACCTTCTGCTTGTTTTAACGCCACATTTCTAGGTTTACCTGGACCACCAGAATTTGTTTCGAGTTGACTTACTTTCAAGTTCAATTTATTGCGATACTTTTCAACTATTTGTAACGTTTGATCTGTTGAACAGTCATCAACTACAACCACTTCAAATTCAGTTTTCGGAAAATCTTGTTTCGCAAGGCTATTAAGTAATTCTGTTATATACTTTTCTGAATTGTATGTTGGAACTATTACTGAAAATTTCATCATTATACCTCTCCCACTTTGACTACTATATAAACTTAGCTACCAAATAAATTTCTGACTAAACGCTCACTTGATCGGCCATCTTGATATTTAAAATGTTTATCTAAGAATGGAATGACTTTTTCTCCTTCATAATCTTCATTGTCCAAGGCGTCCATTAATGCGTCAAATGATTGCACAATTTTACCTGGAACAAATGATTCATATGGTTCATAAAAATCACGCGTCGTAATATAATCTTCTAAATCAAATGCATAGAAAATCATTGGCTTTTTAAATACTGCATATTCATATATTAAAGATGAATAGTCACTAATTAATAAATCTGTTATGAACAGTATATCATTAACTTCTCTAAAGTCAGAAACGTCAACAAAATATTGTTTATGTTTGTCTGCAATATTAAGTCTATTTTTCACAAATGGATGCATTTTAAATAATACAACCGCGTTATTTTTTTCGCAATATCTTGCTAAACGTTCGAAATCAATTTTGAAAAATGGGTAATGTGCTGTACCATGACCACTACCTCTAAATGTTGGTGCGAAAAGAATGACTTTCTTACCTTTAATAATTGGCAATTCATCTTCCATCTCTTGTTTGATCTGTGTCGCATAAGCTTCATCAAATAGTACATCAGTACGTGGAACACCTGTAGGCACTACATTTTTCTCTTTAATACCAAATGCTTCAGCGTAGAATGGAATATCGGTTTCAGATGATACATAAGCTTTTGTATAGCTACGATGATTTAATGAATCAATAAATGGTCCACCCTTTTTACCAGTACGACTAAAGCCAACTGTTTTAAAGGCACCAACGGCATGCCATACTTGAATAACTTCTTGAGAACGTCTAAAACGCACTGTATAAATCAATGGGTGAAAGTCATCAACAAAGATGTAGTCTGCCTTCCCAAGTAAATATGGCAATCTAAACTTGTCGATGATGCCACGTCTATCTGTAATATTCGCTTTAAAAACAGTGTGAATATCATACTTTTTATCTAAATTTTGACGTAACATTTCGTTATAGATGTATTCAAAGTTTCCAGACATCGTTGGTCTAGAGTCTGATGTGAACAACACCGTATTCCCTTTTTTCAAGTGGAAAAATTTCGTCGTATTAAATATCGCTTTAAAAATAAATTGTCTTGTATTAAATGATTGTTTGCGGAAATACTTACGTAATTCTTTATATTTACGAACGATATAAATACTTTTAACTTCCGGAGTCGTTACAACAACATCAAGGACAAATTCATTAACATCGCTAGAAATTTCAGGTGTAACAGTATAAACCGTTTTCTTCGAAATGCCGCCTTTTCTAAATTCTTTTAGGTAAGTCTGCAATAAGAAATTGATTTTACCATTTTGTGTTTCTAATTCGTTGTATTCTTCTTCTTGTTCTGGCTTTAGATTTTGATATGCATCATTAATCACATCTGGGTTTAACTGTGCAATATAATCAAGTTCTTGCTCATTCACTAATAAGTACTTATCTTCAGGTAAGTAATAACCATTATCTAAGATAGCTACATTGAAACGACAAACGAATTGATTCCCATCTATTTTGACATCATTCGCCTTCATTGTACGTGTCTCAGTTAAATTTCTTAATACAAAATTACTATCTTCTAAATCTAGGTTTTCACTATGTCCTTCAACGAATAACTGAACACGTTCCCAATAGATTTTATCTATATATATCTTACTTTTAACCAACGTTAATTCATCCTTTTCTATTTACATAATCCATTTTAATACTGTTTTACCCCAAGATGTAGACAGGTCTGCTTCAAAAGCTTCTGTAAGATCATTAATTGTTGCAATTTCAAATTCTTGACCTTTTAACAACGCTAATTTATCTACAATATCTGGGTATTGAATGTATAAGTCTACAACATCTTGGAAATCTTTTGAACCACTTCGACTACTACCAATCAACGTTAGTCCTTTTTCCAATACTAGACGTGTATTAACTTCTACTGGGAACTCACTTACACCTAACAGTGCAATGCTTCCTTCTGGTGAAATGTAATCGATCATTTGATTTATGGCTGATTGACTACCGCGACCACCCACACACTCAAATGCATGATCAAATGTTAAGCCTTCAGGTATTTTATTAATAAAGAAGACATCATCAACAAATGAGAAGTGACTCAATTTATAATCTGTTTTACCAAAGACATATATTTTAGACTCTGGATATAATTTACGTAATAAAATGGCTGTAATGTAACCTAAGTTACCATCACCCCAAATACCAAATGTATTTTTATTTGAAATAGATTTCTTTTCAAAACGACGAATAGCATGCAAACTTACTGTTACAAGCTCTGTATATGAAATAATACTTAAATCAATATCATCAGGTAGTGGTACAGCTCTATCATGATTTAGCAACACAAAATCTTGCATAAACCCATCATGTCCACTTGATCTGAAGTAGCTCGATTTTAAATAGTTTTCAGCAATGACATCGTCTTTTTCTGTCGGCGTATTCGGTACCATAACTACTTTTGTACCTTTATTAAACACACCTTTACTGTCAAATACGACCTCACCAACACCTTCATGAATTAAAGACATTGGCAATTTCTGAGATAAGACATTCTCATCACGGCTACCAGTATAATATCTTTGATCGGCAGCACAAATTGACATATATAAAGGACGTACAATGACATAGTCACTGTAAATATCTACGTTGTTATACGTAACTTCAAATTGTCTAGGTGCAACTAATTGATATACTTGATTAATCATCGGCAATACCACCTCGAATAATAGCATTCGCTACTTTTAAATCGTAAGGTGTTGTTACTTTAATGTTATATAACTCACCTTTTACAAGTCGAACCGGTTTGTTTGTTTCTACAATAATCTTACAAGCATCAGATAAAATACTCTTTTGCTCATCACTCAACTGTGCATAGCTTTCTTTTAATAAATTAATATTAAACGATTGAGGTGTTTGACCTTGGTACATTTCATTACGCACTGGAATTGCATCAATCGTTTGATTATCTTTAGATGTAACAATCGTATCTATAGCATCAATCACTGTATCTACTGCACCGTACTCTAAAGCAGCTTGAATATTTTCTTTAATAATACGATGCGTTAAAAATGGTCTAACTGCATCATGTGTCACAATAACATCGTCATCGTTAATACCATTTGTTGATTCAATATGTTTAACGATATTCATAATTGTATCGTTACGATCGCTACCACCTTGAATGACTTCAATTCTTTCATCAGAAATTTTGAATTTTCTAAGTGTATCTTTCGTATGCGTCATCCATTGTTGTGGCGTCGCGATAATAATTTTTTCAAAATCATTAATTAAAATAAATTTTTCTAATGTATGGATTAAAATCGGTTTGTTGTCTAAATCTAAAAATTGTTTAGGTAAAGGTACGTTACCCATTCTTGAGCCTATACCTCCAGCTAGAATACCAGCGTATTTCATAAAATACTTCCTCCATTCAACTATATCTATATTTAATTATTTAAATTTCGTTGCATTTTCCAATTGAAAACTCATTTTAAAATCAAAACTCTAAATGTCTGTGTATTACTTAAAATTATACATATTTTGCTTATATTTTAGCATATTTTGTTTAAACCTATATTACATTATATCAGACGTTTTCATACACAAATAATAACATACAAGCAAACATTTCGTTTATTATTTATATCACTTAACTAATTAATTTATAATTTTTTATTGTTTTTAAGTTATCACTTAAAAATCGTTTGGCAAATTCGTTGTGACGCGTGTCCATCTTCTAATGAACAGAATTTTTGATAAAATACCGTTCGTGCTTCAATATACTCATTTGCAGTCTCATCGATATGTTTTAATGCATCAATGAGTGCTGTTTGATTTTCAACAATTGGACCTGGCAACTCTTTTTTATAATCCATGTAAAAACCTCTAAGCTCATCGCCATATTTATCTAAGTCATACGCATAGAAAATTTGCGGACGCTTTAATACACCGAAGTCGAACATGACAGATGAGTAGTCGGTAACTAACGCATCGCTGATTAAGTATAAATCCGAAATGTCTTCATAATCTGAAACGTCTTTCACAAAATCATCATGTTCATCAATACGTGTCACAACTAAATAATGCATGCGTAATAAAATAACATAATCATCATCCAGCGCTTGACGCAAAGCTTCTATATCAAAGTTAACATTAAATTGATATGAACCTTCTCGAATCGCTTCATCGTCACGCCAAGTTGGCGCATACATAATCACTTTTTTATCTAATGGAATATTTAATCTTGTCTTAATACCATTAATATATTCAGTATCATTGCGTTTATGTGATAATTTATCATTTCTTGGATAACCTGTTTCCAAAATCTTATCTCGACTAACATGAAATGCATGTTGAAATATCGATGTCGAATATGGATTAGGTGACACTAGATAATCCCAACGTTGGCTTTCTTTTTTAAAACCATCTTGGTAATTTTGAGTATTTGTTCCTAGCATTTTAACGTTACTAATATCCAAACCAATCTTTTTCAATGGCGTGCCATGCCATGTTTGTAAGTACGTCGTTCGCGGTGATTTATATAACCAATCTGGTGTACGTGTGTTAATCATCCATGCTTTCGCTCTTGGCATCGCTAAAAACCATTTCATTGAAAACTTTGTAACATATGGTACATTGTGCTGTTGGAATATGTGTTCATATCCTTTTTTCACACCCCATATTAATTGGGCATCGCTATGTTCAGTTAAGTATTCATATAATGCTTTGGGGTTGTCGCTGTATTGTTTACCATGAAAGCTTTCAAAATAAATTAGATTCTTGTTTGGCAATTTTGATAGTAATTTAAATGTCGTATATATACTGTGTTCTATCAATTTTTTAATTGTAGTTTTAATCATGTCGTACCTCCGACGTGTTTTTGTAATTATATTAATACGTATGAGCAAGCTCATTGTAACCATGCCTATTATAGCATTTCATCATAAAATACATTTAACCATTACACTTGTCGTTAATTATCATACGAAATACATGATTAATGTACCACTTTAACATAACAAAAAATCGTTATCCATTCATAACGTATGTGTTTACACATTTATGAATTAGATAACGATTGGATCGATTATTTTATTTTACAAAATGACAATTCAGTTGGAACAGGCTGGGACATAAATCAATGTTCTATGCTCTACGAAGTTATATTGGCAGTAGTTGACTGAACGAAAATGCGCTTGTAACAAGCTTTTTTCAATTCTAGTCAGGGGCCCCAACACAGAAGCTGACGAAAAGTCAGCTTACAATAATGTGCAAGTTGGGGAGGGGCCCCAACAAAGAGAAATTGGATTTCCAATTTCTACAGACAATGCAAGTTGGGGTGTGGGCCCCAACACAGAAGCTGACATATAGTCAGCTTACAACAATGTGCCGGTTGGGGTGGCTGAGACGGCACCCTAGGAAGGGACCCGTCATCAAAAATTCTATTTATAGAATTTTACAGTAATGTGCCAGACGGGCAAAGCGAAGCCATTCAATACGAAGTATTGTATAAATAGAGAACAGCAGTAAGATAATTTTCAATTAGAAAATATCTTACTGCTGTTTTTTAGGGATTTATGTCCCAGCCTCTTATGCATGAAAAATCAAAAGGTTATTCTCATTGTATAGTCCTGCTTCTCATCATGACATGTTGCTAACTTCATTGTCAGAACCCTTCTTGAAAACTATGCCTTATGACTCATTTGCATGGCAAGTAATATATGCCAACATTAGCGTCTAAACAAATCTTTGACTAAACGTTCACTTGAGCGACCATCTTGATATTTAAAATGTTTATCTAAGAATGGTACAACTTTTTCAACCTCATAATCTTCATTGTCCAAAGCATCCATTAATGCATCAAAGGATTGTACAATTTTACCTGGAACAAATGATTCATATGGTTCATAGAAATCACGCGTCGTAATGTAATCTTCTAAGTCAAATGCATAGAAAATCATCGGCTTTTTAAATACTGCATATTCATATATTAAAGATGAATAATCACTAATCAACAAGTCTGTAACAAAGAGAATATCGTTAACTTCACGATGATCTGACACATCGATAAAGTATTGTCTATGTTCACGTGAAATATTAAGTCTATTTTTTACGAACGGATGCATTTTGAATAACACAACTGCATTATGCTTCTCGCAGTATCTTGCTAAACGTTCAAAATCAATTTTAAAAAATGGATAATGTGCCGTACCGTGACCATTACCTCTAAATGTCGGTGCGAATAGAATAACTTTCTTACCTTTTATAATTGGCAATTCATCTTCCATCTCTTGTTTAATTTGTGTTGCATAAGCTTCATCAAATAGTACATCAGTACGTGGTACACCTGTTGGTACAACATTTTCTTCTCTAATTCCAAATGCTTCAGCATAAAATGGAATATCGGTTTCTGATGATACATATGCTTTCGTGTAACTACGATGATTTAATGAATCGATAAACGGACCACCTTTTTTACCTGTACGACTAAAGCCAACTGTTTTAAAGGCACCAACGGCATGCCACACTTGAATAATTTCTTGTGATGGTCTAAAGCGAACCGTATAAATTAATGGATGGAAATCATCGACAAAAATATAATCAGCCTTACCAAGTAAATATGGCAATCTAAACTTGTCTCTCCATTTACGTCTATCCGTAATATTCGCCTTAAATACTGTTTGAATATCGTAATCAAAATCTACTTTTTGGCGTAGTAACTCATCATATACATATTTAAAGTTACCTGATAAATTCGGACGCGAATCTGATGTGAATAATATTGTTTTGCTTCTTTTAATATGTAGTAACTTTGTAATATTAAAAATAGCTTTAAATAAGAAACTTCTACTTTCAAATGAAGCTTTATGGCCTTGTTTATGAAGCCAGTGTGCGCTTGTCGCAATGACCCCTGATTTCTCTTGAGGTAAGGTGATTTCAATATCAAATACAAATTCGTTAACGTCACTTGCTATTTCTGGAGTAATGGTATAAACCGTATGTTGTGATACGCCACCTTTGCGGAAAACTTTAGCTTCGTTGGCTAACACATAGTTTGCTTTTCCATTTTGTGTAGTCAGCTCATTGTATTCCTCAATTTGCTCTTCATTTAATGCCGCATAAGCTTGATCAATAATATTTGGATTAAGTTGTCCAATATACTCTAACTGGTCATGATAAACAAATAAATATTTATCCATTGGTAAATAATACCCATCGTCTAATATTGCGACATTGAATCTACATAGAAATGTATTACCGTCTATTTTCATTTCATTTGCTTCTAATGTTTTTGTTTCGGTTAAATTCCTCAGAACAAATTGTCCTGATGTTAAATCGACACCTTCACTATGTCCTTCAATATATAACTGAACACGTTCCCAGTATATGTTATCAATATGTATTGCTTGTTTCGTTTTTGTCATTGTTATTCCCCCATCGGTTTATTAAATCGTCCATTTCAATACTGTTTTTCCCCAAGATGTCGATAAATCCATTTCAAACGCTTGGACGATATCTTGCATCGTACATACATTAATTTCATGTCCTTTTAATAAGGCTAATTTTTCAACAATGTCTGGGTACTTACGATATAAATCAACAACTTGCTCAAAATCTTTAGAGCCGCTTCGACTACTACCAATCAACGTTAATCCTTTTTCAAGTACTAATCGTGTATTCACTTCCACGGGTAATTCACTTACGCCTAACAAAGCAATACTGCCTTCTGGTGAAATATGTTCAACTATTTGTTGAAGTGCAACTTGACTTCCTTTACCTCCAACACATTCAAATGCATGATCAATTTTAAGATCAGCTGGTATTTGATTTACTGTAAAGATGTCATCTACAAATGAAAAATGACTTAATTTATAGTCTGTCTTACCAAATACATAAATTTTAGCTTCTGGGTACAACTTACGTAGCAAAATAGCTGTAATATAACCTAAGTTACCATCACCCCAAATACCAAAACTGGTTTTCAAAGGTATAGATTTACGTTCAAATCGTTGTATAGCATGATAACTTACTGACACTAACTCTGTGTATGAAATCGTACTCAAATCAATGTCATTAGGCAGCGGAACGATACGATCATGTGCCATCACAACGTAGTCTTGCATAAAACCATCATAACCACTAGATCTAAAATAACTAGAGGCTAAGTAATTCTCCGCGATAATATGATGTTGCTCTGTAGGTGTATTCGGCACCATTACTACTTTCGTACCTTTTTCAAATACTCCTTTACTATCGAATACAACTTCACCAACAGCTTCATGAACTAATGACATTGGCAATTTTTTGCGCAGTACATTTTCATCTCTTCGACCTGTGTAATACCTTTGATCAGCTGCACAAATAGACAAGTATAAAGGTCTTACGATGACATGATTACCATAAATATCAACATTATTATATGTGACGTCGAACTGTCTCGGTGCAACGAGTTGATATACTTGATTAATCATCGGCAATATCACCTTGAATAATGGCATTTGCTACTTTTAAATCATACGGTGTTGTCACTTTAATGTTGTATAGTTCTCCACGTACCAATTTAACTGCATGTCCAGATTCGACAATGATTTTACATGCATCTGATAAGATTTCTTTTTGTTCACTACTTAAGGCGCGATAACTATCTTGTAATAATTTAATATTAAATGATTGTGGTGTTTGGCCTTGATACATTTCATTCCTTACAGGGATACTGTGTATGTTCTGTTTATCTTTAGACATTACAATCGTATCAATTGCTTCAATGACTGTATCTACTGCACCATATTTTGCTGCTACTTCAATGTTCTCTTTAATAATACGTTGAGTTAAAAATGGTCTTACGGCATCATGAGTTACAATCACATCATCATTATTAATTCCATTTACATTGCGAATATGGTCGATAATGTTCATAATTGTTTCGTTTCGATCCGTACCACCTGCAACTACTTTGACACGTTGATCTGTAATGTTATATTTTTTTAAAATATCCTGTGTATGGGAAATCCACTGTGCTGGTGTTGCGATAATAATCTCATTAAATTCACTCACTAAAATGAACTTCTCAATTGTATGAATTAAAATCGGTTTATTATCAATATCTAAAAATTGTTTTGGTAATGGCACGTTCCCCATTCTCGAACCAATACCTCCTGCTAAAATACCTGCATAAATCATGTTGTCCTCCATTCTGTCATTACATCATTTCCATTTATACATTACTGACCTATGCCCGAACATAAGCCTAACCTATTGCTCACTTGCCTCTTTTATTAAGTCAAAGGTAGTTGTCGCAATAGTGTGATAATTTTTTATAAAAATGTATTTTTGTAACTGACCTTTCTAAGTTGTTTTGCCATGCAGTTAATCATTAACACTGACGATATTAAATTGTTAAAGGTATTAATGTTTACTCTTTTTCAAATTCATTATTACTGCCATCATTTTACCATATATTATAATAAATTTATCTTATTAAGTGGCTGTACTTGATTTTCACTCTAAAAATTATCAAATATTGCCATCTCATTTTAAGTATACAAAATGCAAAACAACCGATTCACAAGCATATTTCACACAAGTAAACCGGTTATTTAGCAACGTATATTCGAAGATGAATTATTTCGATAGTATCTGTAGACCAGACGGCATTCGCACTTTCATAGCTATAACTATACCAGCGTTTTCGTCCTCAAAGGTGCATACTAATAAATCGTAAACATGACTTTATCAAATCGTTCTTTCTTGTTAACTAATTTATCAAATGTCTCCGGGCCTTTTTCTAACGGTAAAAAATGAGAAATAATAGGCTTTACATTAATATCTTTCGTCTTCATATAATGTAAGGTTGCCGTCCACTCTTTCCCCGGAAAATTACTGGACAAACAGTTCCAAGAGCCACATACTGTCAACTCGTTACGCAGAATTTTTTCAAAATGAACGCGATTAATCTCAATATCATCATATGGTATTCCGAGTAATACCACCTCGCCACCTTTTTTAGGTAGCGTCAATATTTGACCAATCGTAGCTTTAGCACCTGATGATTCTATAGCTAAATCGATTTGATTGGCGTAATGATTTTCGATGAATTTCTCAAGATTTTCTTCTTTTGAATTGATTGTTTGATGTGCGCCCAATGATGTTGCAATATCTAGTTTATGCGCATCTATATCTATAGCGATGATATGCGCAGCACCAAATATTCGTGCCCATTGAATAGCTAACAATCCTATACTGCCACACCCCATTACTGCAACAGTCATACCAGGTTGTATATTCGATTTATAAAACCCATGCGCAACAACGGCTGATGGCTCAACCATTGCTGCTTCAATGTAATCAACATTGTCTGGAACCTTTAAAACATTTTGCGCTGGCAATTTGACATATTCCGCGAACGATCCAGGTTCATATGAGCCAATGACGAATAACTTTTCACATCGTGCATATTCACCTTTTAAACAATACTCGCATTGATAACAAGGTATTGCTGGGCAACCTGTCACTTTGTCGCCTACATTAACATGCGTAACATCACTTCCAATGGCATCTACAACACCTGAAAATTCATGACCAAATGGCATACCTTTAATGTATGGCCCCATTTTTTTGTATCGTGACGTGTCTGAACCACATATGCCAGTCGCTCGTACTTTAACAATAACGTCATTCGCACTTTCAATGACTGGCTTTTCATTATCCTCATACCGTAAATCTTCTACGCCATATAATTTCAATGCTTTCACTTGTAAATCACCTCAAATTTGATTTAATTCACAACTTTTTTCTTTTTAAAAATACCTGTCGCAAAATAACCTGCAATGACGATGGAATTACTTACGAGTAAATGTTCCATATAAAAATCAGTGATTTGTCTTAATGGCCCAAGCATAAAAGTTAGCATTGATTCTACCATATTAATTCTCTCCTTCATTTTCATCTAAATCGAGCGGCTTAAGTAATGCTTTAATACCTTCGCCAGATTTTAAATGTTGATACGCCTCGTCCCATTTCGAAATATCATATATTTTTGTCACCAAAGCTTCAGCATTTACTAAACCATCCGCCATAAGTTGCAATGAAGGTTCCCAATCTGCTGGCTTTTGACTTCTACTACCAACAACTGTTATTTCTTTTTGAATCACTTTTTCCATATCAAATGGAATTTCAGCATCCTTAAAAATACCTATTTGACTGTAGAAACCTTTTTTGCGTAAAATATCTAAACCTTGTCGTGCTGCTGGAACTGCACCTGAACATTCAACAACAACATCTGCACCGTAACCGTCTGTAATTCCATTGATATACGTTTTTAAGTCTGTTTGTTGTAAATTGACTACATAATCCATGTGCAATGCTTCTGCTTTATCTAATCTGACTTTGTCATTGTCCAATCCAGTTACCACAACAGTTGCGCCTTTACTTTTCAACACTTGTGCTACAAGTAATCCGATTGGCCCAGGTCCCATTACAACTGCTACATCTCCAGAGTTCACTTGAATCTTAGAAACGCCATGATGTGCACATG
This sequence comes from Staphylococcus sp. EG-SA-14, assembly GCF_017151935.1. Lineage (NCBI taxonomy): Bacteria > Bacillati > Bacillota > Bacilli > Caryophanales > Staphylococcaceae > Staphylococcus > Staphylococcus sp. EG-SA-14. Next base: position 31,720 of record NZ_JACVZM010000009.1, read on the forward strand.
CTAATGGTTCTGTCATAGCTGCAGACTGATACGATACTTCGTCTGGAATATGATGCAAACTTTCTTCACGTGCAATGACATAATTAGTAAATGCGCCATCAACTTGTGTTCCAATACCTTTTCGATGGTTGCATAAATTATAGTCTTTTGATTTACAGTATTCACACTCATTACAAACATAGAATGTCGTTTCAGAAGTGACACGGTCACCAACTTTAAAATCTTTAACGTCTGCTCCAACTTCAACGATTTCACCAGAAAATTCATGACCTAATGTCACTGGAAAATTAACTTTATAATGCCCTTCATAAGTATGAATGTCTGTGCCACAAATTCCTGCATAATGTACTTTAATCTTTACTTTATCATCTAGCGGTGTTGCAACTTCTTTATCAAGAAGTTCTAAGTTGCCATGTCCTTCTCTTGTTTTTACTAAAGCTTTCACCACAAACACCTCGATTTTTAATTGAATAGACTAAATAGTTTAAAGATAAGATAGTTAACGATATTACCACCTTGATCAATACTTGAAATTTCAGATGAACCTTTTGGCATTTGTACATTCGTACCTTTCGCCATATCTGTGAAAATGGGTGCTACGTCTGTTGCAATATATAATGAAATTGCAATCATAATCGTACCCACAATGACAGAATGAATAATGTTTCCTCTTGCTGCACCAACAATAAACGCGACAACAAATGGTATAGTTGCTAAGTCACCAAAAGGTAGTACTTGGTTTCCTGGTAAAATAACGGCTAATAAAACAGTGATAGGTACTAAAATTAATGCTGTCGAAATAACCGCTGGATGACCTAATGCTACAGCCGCATCCAATCCAATATAAATTTCACGTTCGCCAAAACGTTTATTTAGCCATGTTCTTGCAGACTCTGAAACTGGCATTAAACCTTCCATTAAGATTTTTACCATTCTAGGCATTAATACCATTACTGCAGCCATTGACATTCCTAAATTAATGATGTCTCCAGGTTTGTAACCTGCTAACACACCAATACCTAAACCTAAAATTAAGCCGACAAAGATAGACTCTCCAAATGCGCCAAAACGTTTTTGAATTGTTTCAGGATCAGCATCTAACTTATTCAGACCGGGTACTTTTTGTAACAATTTAACTAAGTAAATACCTGGTGCATAAGAAATTGTGCTTCCTGTCGCAATCGATACACCTGGTAAATCAAAGAACTCACTCATCATCGGTGCTGTCCAATCTGCTACTTTCAAACAGATAACTTGGAAAATAACTGCTGCTAATAACGCTTGCCAAATACTGCCTGATACGGCATAAACCATTGCTGCTGTAAACGTATAATGCCAAAAATTCCAAATATCTACATTCATCGTCTTTGTCACTTTAGTTACTAGCAATACAACGTTAACTATGATTCCGAGTGGAATAATAAATGCTGCGACAGATGATGCCCAAGCGATAGATGATGTTGCTGGCCAACCTACATCAATCACATTCAGACTGACGCCTAAATTTTTAACCATCGCTTGTGCTGCTGGCCCTAAATTTTTAACTAATAAATCGATGACTAAGAAAATCCCTACAAAAGCCACACCTATTGTTAAACCAGACCTAAATGCCGCTCCAATTTTCTGCCTAAAGAATAGGCCAAGCAAGAATATGACAACCGGTAAAATAACAGTTGCACCTAAATCTAAAAATCCCCTTACAAAATCAGTGAAGTAACTCATATTTAAACCCTCCCTGTTATATATGCATTGTCACGATACTTTCCGATTGTGATTACATTTGACGTTACGGTCATTTCAACGACAACCCTTGCTACATTCGACTGCAATCCCTTTGAATTACAGTCACTGCGTTTCTATGTCATCAACAATCATTTGTCGTGATAGTCATTTATATGCAATTTGCATATATTAATATGTTATTGACCCACGTTACATATCAATTCCGTTATTTTTGTAACTCTGTTAAGATTTGTTGTTTTGTTTCTTCAATACCAATACCAGTTAAGAAATTACGTGCGTTGATAACTGGGAATTTATATTCTTTCTTTGTCATTGCAGTTGTAACTAATAAATCTGCAGTGTCTTCATAAGGTCCAACTTCTGTAATTTTGATTTGTTTAATATCTACTTTAATATTGTGTTCCTTTGCCATTTCCTCAATTGCATTATTTACTACTGTTGACGTTGCAATACCTGCACCACACGCTACTAATACTTGTTTCATTTTCAATTCCTCCAATTAATTTTTAGTTATATTCCAAATAATCATTGATTAGTGTTGCTAAAATTGTTTCATCTTTCGTTCGTAGAATCTGCTCCAATTTTTCTTCACTTTGAAAAATTTGCATCAACTGTTGTAATAGCTTAAGTTGATCATCTACTTTATCCATTGCTAACATAAAAACGATTTTCACTTCTGTCTGTTGATCAAGTGTTCCCATTTCAATAAACGGCACCTCTTTTTCTAGAACAGCCACACCTATCGTTCTATGGTTAATATGTTCGACATCTGTATGCGGTATAGCGACCGAACATAGATGTGTTGGTAAACCAGTAGCAAATTCTTTTTCTCTGTCGATGACTGCATCTTTAAACGTTGACTTCACGAACCCATTTTGAAATAACACTTCTGACATTTGTGACAATACGGATTCTTTATCAGTTGCCGACAAATTGAGCATTATATTTTCTTTATGCACTAATTGCTGTCCCATCCATTTTCCCTCGCTTCTTTATTTGAATAATTTTTTAAAATCTCATTTACATCAGAATTTTTGCGACTTTGTATGATGCGCTTAATTGCGTCATTGTCTTGCGCCACATCTCTCAATTGTAGTAACGCTCTTAAGTGTGTCACTTTATCAACAGCAGCAATAGGTACAATAATATGGATTGCTGTGCCATCTGACATGTATATTGGTTCTTGTAATATCAACATACTCATCGCCGTTTTATGTACATGCTTTTCAGAGTATGCATGTGGAATAGCAATATTTTGCATGATAACCATATACGAATCATCAAATACCTGTTGCATCTCATGAATATATTTAATATCAATAAAATGATTAGCAACTAACACATCACTTGCTTTAGCAATAGCTTCATCAATATTTTCAACATGATGTATTCTTTTCACGTGCCTTGCTGGTATCAAGTCAGCTAAATCTAATGTCTTATTTTGTGTGACAATCGATCCATTAATGGTTGAAATTGAATTATAATTCGCAATAAAATCTTCTAAACCATCACGTAGTTCTGTAATGTCATTAACTGTCGTTGTGCGTTCAATTAATGCCATTAACTTGTTTATTTCCTTATCAATGTCAGCCGATTCTTTATTAATGTACTTCATCACTTCTTTACGTAACTTTCGTTGCTCATTTTCAGATAAAGCTACTTTTGTGATAAATAATTTTTTATGTGTTAGGACAAACATTGGTGAAAAGACGATGTCATAATCTAATGTGTAATTTTCAAATGTTCTAAGTGAAATCGCATCTAAGAAAATAATTTCTGGAAATAAGTTTCGCAACTCGTATAACATCATTTGTGATACTGACGTGCCTTGTGTACACACGATAATAGCTTTTATCTTGCCATCGAAGTTTTCATCTTGACGTCTCAAACTACCTCCGAACAACATGGTTAAATATGCTATTTCATTATCAGGCAACGATTTTCCGAAATATTCAGTTAACGATTGACATGATTGTTTCACCATATGAAATAAGGATTGATAATTTCCTTGTAAAGGATTTATTAATTCATCACGATCCGTTAAGTTATATTTAATCCTATAAAAAGCAGGCGTTAAATGTAACAAGAGTTGCTGTGATAATTTCTCCTTATCTTCAATGTTAATAAAAGTGATTTGTTCAAAATGGTGAATCATTTGAGCGATGGCCATCGTTAAATTCGATATGCTATCTGATTCTTGCAAATCAGTCCATTGCACACTTGTTGAAAGTAAGTGTAATGTCAAATATAACTTTTCCGCTTCTGGCAAATCCGGCTCATGTTGCGTCATAATCTCCGTTGCTTGATATTCTTTCGTATCCCTCAAATACTGATAATTAATATTTAATGGATTCATCACATGACCACTTTGAATTCGTCTACGAATCACACAAAGGACATAAGGCAATGAACTAAGTGATTTGTCTATAAAGCGACTCTTCAAAAATTGTTCTACCTGTTTGATCTTGTCTTTTTGATATGCGATATCTTCGAATGTTAAGTTGAGCGCCTTTAAAACTTCACTTTTAGTAATATCATGATTCAACCTTTGATCAATCAATTTAATGAAGAAACGGCGAACTTCAAATTCATCACCAACAATTTCATAACCATGTTTTCGAGAATACTTAAGTGACAAACCATGATTTTCCAATTGCTCTTTCACATGATTTATATCGTGAATGACAGTATTTTTACTGACTTGTAAATCAATTGAAAAATGGTTTAGAGACATTGCGTTTTCCTTACTAAAAAGCATGAGCATTAAATAATAACGACGTGTTTCTATGCTAAAAATGACATTGTTGCCGTTTAACATTTGCTGCTCCGATACATCTCGCTTGAATAACGTCATGATTTCAGAACTTACAATAAAATTTCCTTGGCTTGTTCTTTCAAGTTTTGGATAACCCTCTTGTTCAAGCCACAAATTGATTTTTTGAATGCGATATCCTAGTTGTCTACGAGACAAACCAAATATCGATTCAAGTTCTTTACCATGAATAGTAGGATTCAATACAATTTCTCTGAGTATTTGCTGATTATCCCCGTTCATGTTCGATCCTCCTTTGAGCATCTGAGCTCAATTTATCATCAATCGTCACACCGATGTACACACTTTGAACACATATTTTCAAAATGAGCATGTACATCATTGTGATGTTTTAACAACATTTCAATTATATCTATATTTTTTGTGATTTTAATCTTTTAAAATAAAGCAATTGAAATTTTTGCATATATTTTTGTGTTTTGTGTTTTTTTTGAAGCATTTTTAACATACATATCTCAATCATTATCAAATTGTCATGACCATTGTAACCCAATACAAAAACCCTAAGGACGCTTATATCAGGCGCCTTAGGGTTAACTGTATCTATTTAATTAAGTATTATTATTCGTATGTACGTAACTTATGGTCTATCAAGTTCCACACTTCTTCAACATCAACTGCTGTAGCAAAATAAGCATTGGCAGGCTTACCTGTAACATGATTTAAATCGACAGCCATAGTGCCATAAGTTAGTGGACTTTGATGTTCAATGTCGATATTAACGGGTACCATTGTAAACAATTCTGGTTGTAACAAATACAAAATTGTACAAGCATCATGTATTGGACCACCATCCATATTAAAGTGAGTCTTGTATGTCTTCTTAAAGAATTGCAATAATTCTACGACGAACTGTGCAACAGGATTATTGATACTTTCAAAGCGTTCAATCACGTGATCGTCGGCTAAAACTTGATGTGTTACATCTAAACCAAACACATTTATAGTAATCCCACTTTCAAAAACACGCTTCGCTGCTTCAGCATCTACCCAAATATTGAATTCTGCTGTAGGCGTCCAATTTCCAAATGTACCACCACCCATCAAAGTAATAGATTCAATATGCTCAGCGATTCTTGGCTCACGAATCAATGCCGTTGCTACATTCGTAAGAGGACCTGTCGCTACAATTGTTACAGGTGTATCACTCGTCATCACTTTGTTTATAATCACATCTGATGCTGGCATTGCAACTGCTTGACGTGATGGTGTCGACGGTAGTTTCGGACCATCTAATCCAGATTCCCCATGTATTTCAGAAGCAAAGGCAGCTGGTTTAATTAACGGCCTATCCGCACCTTTCGCTACTGCTATATCTTGGCGTCCCATAATATCCAATACGTTCAAGGCGTTTGTCGTATTCTTGTCAACTGATTGATTACCTGCGACTGTTGTTACAGCTAATATCTCTAGTGGACTGTCAATTGCCCCCGCTAAAATTAATGCTATTGCATCATCGTGTCCTGGATCACAATCCATAATAATCTTTCTTTTCATTTATATATCCACCTTTCTTAAGTTGTTATCGATAGCTTATGTATATTTATTTATGTGGTGAATCATGTTTATTTTGAAAAATAGTTTTAACTTTCTCATATTTTTGGATACAAACACTATTTATCTATTTTATGGCTTATAAATTTATCCGATATGCCTTATCAACCTACCTCGCTAAAAATAGGATGTCTACATATCTATACCGACTTTTGTCAACTCATTTTCACAACAATATAAACAGCAATTTATATGATTGTTACATGATTCAAACAATTTTTATGAAAAATATTTTCATACACAGAATATATATTGATATTAAATTTCTCAAAAGCTATATTGAGAATAATTAGGAGGGATGTTGATGAAATCTTTATTTGAAAAAGCACAGCAGTTCGGCAAGTCCTTTATGTTACCTATCGCAATCTTACCAGCTGCAGGTCTATTGTTGGGTATCGGTGGTGCATTAAGTAATCCAAACACCGTTAAAGCATACCCTATTTTAGATATTACCTTATTACAAAATATTTTTACATTAATGTCAGCTGCAGGTAGTATTGTTTTCCAAAATTTACCGGTCATCTTTGCAATTGGTGTCGCAATCGGATTATCTAGAAGCGATAAAGGTACTGCAGGTTTAGCTGCGCTGCTCGGTTTCTTAATTATGAACGCAACTATGAATGGCTTATTAACTATCACGGGCACATTGGCAAAAGATCAGCTTGCACAAAATGGACAAGGCATGGTGCTCGGTATACAAACGGTTGAAACCGGTGTTTTTGGCGGGATTATCACAGGTATTATGACTGCAATACTTCACAACAAATATCACAAAGTGGTATTACCACCGTATTTAGGTTTCTTTGGTGGCTCTAGATTTGTCCCTATTGTCACAGCATTTGCCGCAATCTTTTTAGGTGTATTGATGTTTTTCATTTGGCCAAGCATACAAACCGGCATTTATCATGTTGGTGGATTTGTAACGAAAACAGGTGCCATCGGTACTTTTGTTTATGGCTTCATCTTAAGATTGTTAGGTCCACTCGGTTTACACCATATTTTTTACTTACCGTTTTGGCAGACGGCACTTGGTGGTACTTTAGAAGTCAAAGGGCACTTAGTTCAAGGTACGCAGAACATCTTCTTTGCTCAACTTGGTGATCCAGATGTGACGAAGTATTATTCAGGTGTGTCACGCTTTATGTCAGGCCGTTTTATTACGATGATGTTCGGCTTATGTGGTGCCGCACTTGCAATTTATCACACAGCTAAACCTGAACATAAAAAAGTTGTCGGCGGTTTAATGTTATCCGCTGCACTCACTTCATTTTTAACAGGTATTACCGAACCTTTAGAGTTTAGTTTCTTGTTTGTCGCACCTATTCTTTATGTAATCCATGCCTTCTTTGATGGATTAGCATTTATGATGGCAGACATTTTCAACATTACAATTGGTCAAACCTTCAGTGGAGGCTTTATCGATTTCTTACTCTTTGGTGTGCTACAAGGTAATAGTAAAACAAACTACCTATACGTCATACCTATTGGAATTGTGTGGTTCTGTTTGTATTACATCGTTTTCAGATTCTTAATTACGAAATTTAATTTCAAAACACCTGGTCGAGAAGATAAAGCTGCAGCACAACAAGTTGAGGCTACTGAAAGAGCACAAACTATTGTTGCTGGTTTGGGAGGCAAAGATAACATTGAAATCGTTGACTGTTGTGCAACGAGACTACGCGTCACACTTCATCAAAATGACAAAGTCGATAAAGTATTACTCGAAAGTACTGGTGCCAAAGGTGTAATCCAGCAAGGCACTGGTGTGCAAGTAATTTATGGGCCTCACGTTACAGTTATCAAAAATGAAATTGAAGAATTGCTCGGGGATTAAGACTAACCGAAATATCAACAGAACTAATGGCAACGATGTACGAAGTAAGAAGTGACATCGTTGCTTTTATTTTTAATGTTACATTTGAAGCATTAAGTTCATCATGCACTGTAGTGAGCCCGCAAATCGCCTCTGCTAGACAATCATCTTAATGCTATGATTAAAGCTTAAGTGCCAGATTTGAATTTAATTTCAACAACGACTTTCACTACATTAAAAATAGGGCTACTCGACACATATAGTTGTATCAAATAGCCCTTTATACAATTTTTTGGGTAAGGTTTTACAATTTTTGGAATGGTATAGATTTTATAAAAAGTTATTTAAGTTCTTCTGCTTCAGCCATAATATCTTTTAATGTTTTAGCTGAATGTGCGAACTTGCTTTGTTCTTCGTCGTTTAATGGGATTTCTACGACGTTGCGAATACCGTTTCTATTGATGACTGCTGGAACACCAATATAAACATCTTCTTCATCATATTCGCCTTCTAATAATGCTGATACAGTCAATACGGCATCTTCATTTCTGAAAATCGCTTCAGTAATTCTAGCTAATCCCATTGCAACACCATAATAAGTGGCACCTTTAGCTTGAATAATGTCATATGCTGCATCACGTGTTTGAACAAAAATTTGTTCAATTTGCGCTTTGCCCTCAGGACGTTGTTCAAGTAATGTCTTCAAAGGTTGACCCGCAATATTAGCGTGTGACCATACTGGTAATTCAGTGTCACCATGTTCACCAATAATTTGAGCATCGACGCTACGTGGCGCAACATCGAACGCTTCGCTTAACAATAATCTAAAGCGTGCAGAGTCTAAAATTGTACCAGAACCTATAACACGTTCTTTAGGTAAACCAGAGAATTTCCATGTTGCATACGCTAAAATATCAACAGGATTTGTAGCTACCAAGAAAATACCATCAAATTTTGATGCCATTACTTCACCAACAATTGATTTGAATATTTTCAAGTTTTTAGATACTAAATCTAAACGTGTTTCTCCAGGTTTTTGTGCAGCACCAGCACAGATGACAACTAGATCCGCATCATGACAATCACTGTATTCGCCAGCTTTCACACGAACTGTTGTTGGAGAATATGGTGTGGCATGTTTTAAATCCATAACATCTCCTCGAACTTTTTCAGTGTCTAAATCAATGATGACTAATTCATCAACAATGCTTTGGTTCACTAATGAAAATGCGTAGCTTGAACCTACTGCACCATTACCTATTAATACAACTTTGTTCCCTTTAAATTTGTTCATTACAAAAACTCCCTTATGATTAATTCACTAACATACGTGTAGTTTCAAATATGTTAGTTTAATGCTGCTTATTGACGATACAAAAACAAATAAACATCTCTTTTATTTTCAACGCATAACTTAAAAGGTCATGTGTCATCCGCTTTTAAGTTTGTGATTTATTTCACATATAAAATGTAACATGCATTAAGTACTGGGTCAATATTAAATTGTGATTTATTTCACATTTTATTTTAATTTTTACACCTTTTTAATTTGTATACGATTACATCTTAGATGTCTTTAGTCTTCGTACTTCGCCAGTGATTATTTACACTTTCACATTTTTATTATCATGTTTACTTTTTTCTAAGAAAACAACAATGTTTTTTGAATTAGTCAGATAAATGCGCGCAATCGTCGGTGTGCAAACAGACAATTGTACACAATGCTTATTGATAAGTATTTAAAAAATTAAAAATGTCATACAATTATCAAATTTGCCATTTTATTTATATTTTCTCAAACTAATTAATTGAATATCGAAATTTTTAGTAGAATAATCAAAATAGACAGATTAAAGGAGGAGTATCATGCTTACAGAACAAGAGAAAGACATTATCAAACAAACAGTGCCTTTACTTAAAGAGAAAGGGACAGAAATTACGTCAATCTTTTATCCAAAAATGTTTAAAGCGCATCCTGAACTTTTAAACATGTTTAATCAAACGAACCAAAAACGAGGCATGCAATCTTCAGCATTAGCACAAGCTGTAATGGCCGCAGCGGTTAATATCGATAACTTAAGTGTTATTAAACCAGTCATTATGCCAGTCGCATATAAACACTGCGCACTACAAGTTTATGCTGAACATTATCCAATTGTGGGGGAAAATTTATTAAAAGCCATTCAAGACGTGACAGGATTAGAAGAAAATGACCCTGTCATTCAAGCTTGGGCAAAAGCATATGGCGTTATTGCGGATGTGTTCATCCAAATTGAAAAAGAAATTTATGATCAAATGATGTGGATAGGTTTTAAACCATTCAAAATTACCAATATTAAACAAGAATCTGAAGACATTAAATCATTTACAGTTGAAACTGAAGAATATGACTTTAGTGAATTTACACCAGGCCAATACATCACAGTTGATGTTTCTAGTGATAAACTTCCATATAGAGCTAAACGTCACTATTCTATCGTATCAGGTGAAAAAAACCATTTAACTTTTGGCGTTAAACGTGATGTCACAACAGAACATGAAGGCGAAGTTTCAACAATTTTACACGATGAGATTAAAGAAGGCGATATGATTAATTTAGCTGCGCCTGTAGGTGGATTCGTATTAGAGAATACGACTGAACCACAACTTTTCTTAGGTTCAGGTATTGGTGTTACACCTTTAGTAGCTATGTATGAAGCTGCCTCTGCCAAAGGTTTAGATACACAGATGGTTCAAGTTGCTGAAAATGAACAACATTTACCTTTCAAAGACAACTTCAACAGTATCGCAAGCCATCATGACAACGCTAAATTATATACACACTTAAAAGATAAACAAGGCTATATTGGCGCTGAAGAATTACAAGTATTTTTAGCAAATAAACCTGAAATTTATATCTGTGGTGGTACAAAATTCTTACAATCTATGATCGAAGCACTTAAATCTTTAAATTACGATATGGATCGCGTACACTACGAAACATTTATTCCAAGACTAAGCGTTGCAGTATAACTGAGAAAAGAGGTTTAGTGCTCATATGAAACTTAATCAACGTTACGTAAAAGTATTTGCATTATATTTCGTAAGTATTGTTACTGCAAATATTATTGTTAAAAATAATAATTTAATTAAAACATTGATACAAACCATAGCCGGGTACACGGTCTTTGCAGTTGGTTTGAAGTATTTAACTAAACGTAAAAATAAATGACATCTATACCAAAACAGCTATGACTTTACTTTGTCATGGCTGTTTTTTAATTGGGAGTAGGACAGAGATGATATTTTCGCAAAATTTATTTGGTCGTCCCACCACAACATGCATTGATGTATGCTCACTGAATTTCATAAGAAAGGAGTTCACAAGATGACCGTAGATATTGGACGGATTTATGACAATAAAGATAATACCGACGCTATTCGTATCCTAGTCGATAGAGTCTGGCCGAGAGGTATTTCGAAAAGAACTGCTAACCTAGATTATTGGTTAAAAGACATTGCCCCTTCTACTGAGTTGCGACAATGGTTCCAACATGATTCTAAACTTTTTGGAGCTTTTAAAGAAAAATATGAAAAAGAATTACGTGATCAGGATGCGCAAAAAGATGCTTTTGAAAAATTAAAGGATATTGTAAATCAGCATAATCATGTTCTATTGTTATATGCAGCAAAAGATACTAAACATAACCAAGCTGTAGTACTACAGCAGTTGCTCAATACTTAGTTATATATGTTTATCGTGAATCACTATAAATATCGCTAACTTCATTTCTAATATTTATTTTTAAAAAGCATAATTACTACAATTAATTGAACTTTAATAATTACTAAACTTGAACAACATTTTACTTTAACAAAATAAAGTTTTAAAATATTAATTGTTGGGTTTTACATAGTAATTAGAAAGAGAGTGTTAATGAAATGAAGTTTAAAAGACTAGCAACTATATTTTCAGCAGTATTAGTGTTATCAGGATGTGGCTCAATGCATTCATCTGGCAAAGACTTAAATATTTCGTTACCGTTAAAAACAAAGTCTATTGCACCTTATGAAACAGATGTACCAGTTAAGATTGGTGCTGCAGAATCATTATTTAAAACAAATGATCAAGGAAAAATAGAAAAAGCATTAGTGAAATCGTATCATCAACCAAATGATACAACGTTAGATATAGAATTAAAAGATAATATTAAATTTCAAAACGGTCAAAAATTGACTGCAGAAAAAGTGAAATCTAGCCTTGAAAATAGCATGAAAAAAAGCGACTTGGTCAAATATTCATTACCAATATCATCAATTACCGCTAAAGGTCAAAAACTGACAATTAAAACCAACTCCGCTTACCCTGAACTTGTATCTGAATTAGCTAATCCTTTTATGGCAATTTATGATACAGATGCTAAATCAGATGTTAATCAAACTCCTGTTGGTACAGGCCCTTACCAAATAAAAGATTATAAGCAATCTCGAAAAATATCATTGTCGAATTTTAAGGACTATTGGCAAGGTAAACCCAAACTTGATCATATTACTGTGACGTACCAAGAAGACGGCAATAATCGCGTCAGAAATTTAGAATCTCAAAAAGATGATTTAATAACTGATGTCCCAGTTAATAAAGTTCAAGACATAGAAAATAATCAAAATTTAAAAGTGTCAAAAGAATCTGGATTTAGAACTTCTTTACTTATGTATAATCATACTAATAAAAAAATGACTAAATCCGTTCGTGAAGCATTAGATCATATCATTGATAGACAAGGTATTGCAGATCATATTTATCAAGGTTATGCGAAACCTGCAACGAGTCCATTTAATGATAAAATTCCATATATTAAAGAACCTAAGTTAACCAAACAAAATATCGAACAAGCAAAAACGTTATTAGCTAAAGATGGTTATACAAAAGAACACCCTTTAAAAATTAAGTTAATTACGTATGACGGTCGTCCAGAGCTATCGAAAATTGCGCAAGTATTACAATCAGATGCTAAAAAAGCAAATATTGAAATCGACATTAAAAGTGTTGATGACATAGAAGGTTACTTAAAAGACCGTTCTGCATGGGATGCAACGATGTATAGTTTTGGGACAATCCCTCGCGGTGATACAGGTTATTTCTTTAATCAAGCATATAAAAAAGATGGTGCTATTAATAAAGGAGACTACAATAATAGCAACGTCGATGATTTAATTAATCAATTGAATCATACTGTAGATGTTAAGGAACGTCACAATATTTCTAATGATATTATTAAATTATCAAGTCGAGATGTACCAAACAGTTATATTGCTTACAACGATCAAATAGTCGCTGCTAACTCTAAGGTTAAAAATTATAAAGTAACACCTGAAGGTATCTATTTAATCGATTATCGAACAACGATTGAACGATAAGGGAGTGTGGGACATTGATTTATGTCTCAGCCCTGCTTCAACTATAAAAACCACGCCGAAGTCATCCAATATGATTATGGCGTGGTTTAATTTGCTTATATGATTGTATTAATTTCTGTTTGATGAATTTCAATAAAATGATTATTACATACTTTCAGTGAATCATGTTCATTTTATATAAATCTAATTGTCACTATTTGTTTAACGTGAAACACTTTTTTAACTCCAAAAAGTATTCCTATTCCACTCTTTTAAAGACAAATTATAAAAATAGCTTATGTCACAAACATATGAGCAACATAAGCTTTAATTATTATTCGTCTACTTTTTTCTGTTGTTCTTTAAATTCTTTCTGCAGTAAATTCACTTGTTTTAAACCTGCCCCCATTAAAATGAATACAAGTATCCACACAATAACGATTAAAATAAATATTTTCAACGTATCACTGCCAAGTACAGTTAAAGATGTATCCCAAATGCCATGTAAAACAACGGCTGATAAAAAGAATATTAAAAAGCGTTTATCAAAAATATCTTTGAATTTAAAGCCATGCTGTTCTTTCGCAATAACTATTGCAGCACCAACAATCGCTGACCAAACTAAATGACCACCAATCGCAGTCCACGCACGTGTGAAGACAATATCTAATAATGGGACATTTTCTCCTAAAGCGAAATTCAAAATATAACCTGCTGATTCAAAAACTGCGAACCCTGCACCAATAGCAGCACCGATTAATAATCCATTCAAAATCTTATTTGTTTTCAATTTATTTACGAAATAAACAATAATGAGTGCTTTTCCAGTTTCTTCAACTAATCCTACTAAAAATGCATCGAAAAATGTTAAAGAACCAAACCTTTCGAATTGATCACTAAAAACGACAAATCTATATAATACCATCGTACTTAGTAATGAAAATACGCCGCCAATAAAGAACATGATAATAACTTCAAAAATGCTAATATTTTTAAACGCATTTGATTCATAAAAGAAGAACAAACCCGATAATGGTACTGTTAAAGCCCCTATAAAAATGAGACCCGGAATCGCGTTAGTGTTATTAAAAATTGCTGCCATGACCCATAATCCAATAAATGTTACTGTGAAAGCGATGAATACTCGAGAAAAGAGCCATGGCTTCCCCCATTCTTCTGATATGTCACAAATTGCTGGCGTAGTTTTAGCAGTACCCGCTATAAATATTTCATCTGCTTCGTTTTTAGTATGCGGCTTAAATACTTCAGAAAGCATATCTTTTAAATTAAGATTTAAGCTTTCATCATTGCCCGCTAGTCTACCGATTGATTTGGTTGCATTATCAAATAAACTTCTTGCTTCGTTTTTTAAATCTGTATTTTGCGCTGTTTCATGCGCTTTAGCTTCCATTTGTTTATCGATAGATTCATTATGTATGTCGGACGTCTTAGTTGATTGTGTACTTGCTGATGACATCCCCTCTTCACCTGTATTAGGTGCAACTGATTGCGTTTGTGTTGTCTCTTCTTTTTCTGTATTTCTTCGATGATTAAGACCTTCCATAGACTTACCTACTTTCACTTTTCATAATAAAACTATTTTAATTTAATATTGATGGATTTTCCATATTTTAATATAAATACTTTGTTCGATTGGGCACTTTGTATTTCATATTTAAAAATCAAAACCTATTTAACTTTTTATATTCCGAACAATATTTTTATATAAGTATTTTAATGATATTCAATTCATTACAAACCCTTGATATTACAATTGTTATCGACCATCAAAATGTGTCTATACTGTGTCTATTATCAGAATAAAAAGATATTTCTAATTGATTTTAAACGTCGTTATGTTATATTTCTTGTAAGGGTTTACACAAAGTGTAAAAACGCTATATTTTATCAAATGTGATGGAGGTGACTTGCTTGAAACAAATCACATGGCACGACTTACAACATATCATTAAAGATGGTGATGTGATTGGTTTACCAGCATTAGCTGTAGCCAACTTACCCGCCGAAGTTCTACGTGCTGTGTTAGCGCAACATGACACATATCATACGCCCAATGATTTAACGTTTATATTAGCGAATGATATTCATAGTTTAGGTGC
Source organism: Staphylococcus sp. EG-SA-14 (assembly GCF_017151935.1). Taxonomy (NCBI): domain Bacteria; kingdom Bacillati; phylum Bacillota; class Bacilli; order Caryophanales; family Staphylococcaceae; genus Staphylococcus; species Staphylococcus sp. EG-SA-14. Next base: position 47,159 of record NZ_JACVZM010000009.1, read on the forward strand.
CGCACCGGATTTAGATGATTTTATAGAACGTCGCATGATTAAACGTGTCATTATGAGTATTTTAACGGCTTCTTCCAAAACGGCACAAGCAATGAAAAATAATGACATTGAAGCTTATTTTTTACCACAAGGTATCATTGCAACTCATTATCGTCAGAGTAATCAATTATTACCTGGAGTTATTACTAAAATCGGATTAAACACAGCTGTTGATCCTAGATACGGTGGCGGTAAAGTAAATACACGAACAACTGATGATTTAGTTTCATTAGTAACCATCAACGATGAAACATACTTACATTACACATTCCCTAGCGTTGATGTGGCACTACTGAGAGGAACATACGCAGATCAACAAGGTAACATTTATTTAACTCAAGAAGCGTACTTGAGCGAGTGTTATCATGTCGCATTAAACGCGAAAGCCAATCATGGGAAAGTTATTGTACAAGTTAAAGCTTTAGTTGACGACTATCAACTAAAACCGAATGAAGTTGTTATCCCAGGAAATCTTGTCGATTATGTATACGTCACAGAAGATGAAAAGAATCACCGCCAAGTAATTCAGAGTCATTATTTACCAGCCTTGTCTGGAGAAGAACGAATTGATGGAATACCTGAACCCGCATTACCTTTTAATAGTCGCAAATTGATTCTCCGACGTGCTGCTCAGTTTTTAACTTATGGCGATACAATTAGCATCGGTTATGGCATCAATAATGAACTCTCTAATTTATTGCACGAAGAATGTGTTGAACATGATGTGCAACCGATTCTAGATGTTGGCATTTTCGGTGGATTCGTTGGGAGTCGTGAACATTTTGGTATGAATTACAATGCAGATGTGCGCATGCCTCATGATCGAGCATGGGATTTTATTTATAACAATGGTGTATCAGTTGCCTATCTTAGCTTTGCTGAGGTTGATCAATACGGCAATGTCAACGTGTCTTACTTCAATGACCGACTAAATGGATGTGGTGGCTTTATAGACATTACGCAATCTGTAAATAAAATTATCTTTTCAGGTACTTTTGTAGCTGGCAGTCATGTCTCATGCCATAATCAACGATTAAACATTGAAACTGAAGGACAAAACCAGAAATTTGTATCAGATGTGAGCCATATCGACTTTAATGCACAATATTCACAATCACTCGAGCAAGAAGTCTATTTTGTTACTGATCGTGCAGTATTCGAACTCACCAATCAAGGCTTGAAACTAATTGAAATTGCACCAGGTCTTGATTTGCATAAAGATATTTTGAATCAAATGGCTTTTAAACCAATTATTGCTGATCATTTAAAATTAATTGATACCAGCATTTACAAAGAAAAATGGGGACAACTTAAACAATCAATTCATAAAGTATGAAAGTGAAGCTAAAGGGGGTATACTAATGAATTTCGATTGGATAAAAACGCGTTCAGACTTCGATGATGACAAGCCTGCCGTTATTGATCACGCAAAACAAACATCTTGGACATACCAACAACTCAATGCACGTGCTGATAATATGGCACATTATTTAACATCTCAAGGTGTTAAAAAAGGCGATGTTATCGGTATTTTTGCGCCAAATGATATTGCAATATTAGATTTATTATTTGCTTGTTTTAAAACAGGTGCGGTTTTTTTACCATTGAATTGGCGGCTTAACCCAAAAGAAATTGCAGCCATTGTGGAAGATGCACAATTAAAACTGCTCTTCTATGCTGAAAAACATTTAAGTTCACTCACCGATATTGACCAAAACTTATTGCATATGGATATTGATGTAGCGCAATATGATGAAATCGTAAATCCAGATTATCACCAACCTTTTCAAGCAACACCTGTTGAACCACAAGATCTTGCAGCATTAATTTATACAAGTGGTACAACCGGATCACCTAAAGGTGTGATGTTCTCATATGAATCATTTGTTCATAACGGCGCAAACTTAGAGCTGACGTATAAGTTCAATTCAAACTATATTACGATTGTATCAACACCAATGTTCCATGTTTTAGGGTTTAACGATACTGTATTACCAGTATTAATGTCAGGTGGCACACTTATTCTTCAACGTTACTTTAACGGCGAAGAATTGAATGACATGATTGCACAATATCACCCTACATTTATTATCATGATTCCGACAATGTATTATAGTACGCTACGTGCTAGTAATTTTAATCCTGAAAATTTTAAAGCTATGGATTATATCATCCAAGGTGGTTCACAACCATTACCAAGTATCCAAGCAGCTTTTAAACAATATGGCATAAACATTATTAACGGCTATGGTTTAACTGAAGCACCTCTTGTACTTGTTAATACACCGGAAAATTCAAAACGTAAGCCAATGAGTATTGGTAAAGCAGTCATGTTCGTTGATGCACGTATCCTTGATGATAACGGTGAGGAAGTACCTACTGGTGAGATTGGCGAACTTGCAATTAAGGCTAAAAATGTCACGCCAGGATATTGGAATAAACCAGCAGAGACTGCCAAAGCATTTCATGGTCGTTATTTATTAACTGGTGACTTAGCGAAGATGGACGACGATGGCGATATATTTATTATTGACCGCAAAAAAGAATTAATCATAACTGGTGGCGAAAATGTCTTACCATCCGAAGTCGAAAATGCTTTAGCTGAGCATCCACTAGTAGACCGGTGTGTGGTCGTTGGCTATGATCATCCAAAATATGGTGAATCAATTGCTGCAGCCATTATACTTCGCGAAGATGAACCTCATTACGCTGAAATTTTAGATCAACATATGCGAAGTCGTTTAGCAGGTTATAAAGTCCCAAGAATGTATGTACCAGTGACACATATGCCGTTAAACAGTACGCAGAAACCAGATAAACTTGCGATTCGACAAATGATGAATGACAAAGTCTCACAAACACTTTAAAGGTGATAAAAATTTTTGACATTTAGTGTAAGCGTTTACAAATAAAGCGTGTTGTTTTTGAATTAAATGCATTTCACATTAGTATTCATATTATTTTTAGGAGGAATTTATATGACATTTGAAAAAGAAACGGTCTTAAAAACATTATTTCCTGAAGATGTACTTAGTATTGCTAAAGGTTTAACAGACGGTGAAGTCGAATTTTTACAACAAGTAGATTCATTGCTAGAAAGTAAGTACCGTGAAAATATTAATCAACATTGGATAGACGCTACTGTACCCGAGGACTATTTTAAAGATCTGGGAGAATTAAATTATTTTAACAATCCATTACTTTACAAGGATCGTCCAAACGCCAAAATGCCTAGTCAACTATTTCAGTTTTTCATGTCTTACCTACTCGCGCGATTTGATATTTCCTTAGCTACCCTACTCGGTGTTCACCAAGGTTTAGGGCATAACACTTTCTATTTCGGAGGTAGCAAAGAACAAATTGCGAAATATGTACCTAAATTACAGTCACATGAACTGCGTACATGCTTTGCTTTAACTGAACCAGAACACGGTTCGGACGTTGCGGGAGGTCTTGAAACAGTCGCTGAACGCCAGGGCGATACTTGGGTTATCAATGGTGAAAAGAAATGGATTGGTGGTGCACATGTATCTGATGTCATTCCAGTATTCGCAGTAAATAAAGAAACTGGCAAACCCCATTGCTTTGTAGTCAGACCAGAACAAGATGGCGTCGATATTGAAGTCATTGATAATAAAATCGCACTTCGCATTGTTCCTAACGCCCTAATTAAATTAACTAATGTCAAAGTAGATGAAGCGGATCGCTTACAAAACATAACAAGCTTTAAAGATATTGCCAAAATTCTTTATTCAACGAGAGCAGGCGTTGCTTATATGGCTACAGGTGGTATGGCTGGCGCTTTACGTGCCACATTAGATTATGTCACTGAGCGTAAGCAATTCGGCAAACCAATTAGTAAATATCAGTTAATACAAGAAAAGCTAGCAATGATGCAAGGTAATTTAGCTCAAGCAATGGCAACATGTGCTCAATTAGCTAATATGCAAGCACATGGTGAATATGACGAGGTTGCAACTTCAACGGCGAAGATGATGAATGCCTTACGTTTGCGTGAGACAGTAGCTATGGGCCGCGGTATTACAGGTGGTAATGGCATACTAGCTGACGATTATGATATTGCACGTTTCTTCTCTGATGCAGAAGCGATTTACACGTACGAAGGTACACATGAAATTAATGCCTTAGTAATTGGACGCGCTTTGACTGGAGATTCTGCTTTCGTATAAATAGCAAATAATTATATGAGATGCATTAATTTCACTAAAAAAGACTTATTTTAAGCATAAAGCTTTTTCCTTAAATAAGAGGCTAAGATGACTGTCAAAGATACTTAATTAATTTTATAAAATAGCAACGTTATTCCAATTATCTTAATGGTTATCTTATCCTCAACTAAATTGGAGGAATCACTATGACAATTAATAAAGTAACCGTTCTTGGCGCAGGCACAATGGGCGCTCAACTGGCAGCACTCTTTGTGAATGCTGGACTTAAAGTAAAACTATTAGATATTGTAGTGGACAAAAACGATCCAAATCTCATTGCGAAAAAATCTTACGATAAAATTACAGATAAGAAACGGCCGCTACTATTCGACTTAAATCTAGCGAGTCATTTAACATATGGTAATTTTGATGATGACTTGGTAAATGATGATGCTGATTTATATATCGAAGCAGTCAAAGAAGATATTGAAATTAAGCATGCTGTTTGGCAACAAGTTCTACAACATGCTAAAGAAGATGCTTTATTCGCTACAAATACATCAGGTATTCCAATTAATGCGATTGCTCAAGCATTTAACGAGAAGGATCAAGAACGATTCTTTGGTCTACATTTCTTTAACCCACCACGTATTATGAAATTAGTGGAGTTAATACCTACGTCACACACGAAGGAATCTATCATATTAGATGTAAAAAATTTCGCGCAAAATGTGTTAGGTAAAGGTGTCATTGTCGTCAATGATGTGCCTGGCTTTGTCGCAAATAGAGTCGGCACGCAAACAATGAATGATATTATGTATCGCGCCGAGCAACACAAGTTAAGCATTGTAGATGTGGATGCTTTAACTGGGCAAGCGATTGGTCGTCCTAAAACAGGTACATATGCCCTATCTGACCTAGTCGGTTTAGATATTGCAGTGTCTGTAATTAAAGGCATGCAACAAGTACCTGAAGAAACGCCTTATTTTCATGATGTCAAAATTGTAAATACGTTGTTTGACAATGGCGCACTCGGACGTAAAACGAAACAAGGATTTTACAAAAAGGATAAAGAAACTAAAGCTCGACTTGTTTACGATGTTGAAAAACAAGATTATGTACCTGTATCGCAACCACAATTACCAATTTTAAATGAATTTAATAAAGACTTAGTGCATAACCTTGATGTCATATTCAATGCGCAAGACGAAGCGGGACTATTTTTATGGGAGACATTACGTAATAATTTCTATTACTCTGCTATCAATGTACCTAAAGCTACCGATGATTTCCGAGACATAGACCGTGCGCTTGTCTGGGGGTTCAACTGGAAACTTGGTCCATTCCAATTATGGGATGCAATGGGATATGAACGTGTTAAAACACGTATGGAAGACGAAATTGGAGACTTACCACAATGGATTAGTGATTTAGATGGTGGCTTTTATAAACAAGATGAGACCATCGAATATGCAACACCTGTTTCTCACTTCGTAAAAGATGAACTTTGGGATAAAGGTGATGCCAAACTTTCCGTAACTCATGATGATCAACTGTTACTGAAATTACAAAGTAAAAATAATGTCATTACCGATGAATTCAACGATGCGTTAGTTGATGCGATTGATTTACTGGAAAATGACCATTACACAAGTATGGTTATTTATGCAGATGGTAACAATTTCAGTGTGGGTGCTAACCTTTTCTTAATGAAAAAGGCGCATGAAGACGGTCTTGTATACGATGTCGTTGCACAATCAATTGATAAATTACATTATAGCTTTAATCGTTTGAAGTATAGTTTGAAACCAGTAGTCACAGCTGTTCAAGGTCGTGCCTTAGGCGGTGGCTGTGAGCTTGTACTTTACTCACCTATTGTTGTCGCTGCAAGTGAAACGTATATCGGTCTTGTTGAAGCAGGCGTTGGCTTATTACCGAGTGGCGGTGGCCTTGCAGAAATGGCTGATCGCATATTACGCACATCGCATAAGTTTGATGACAAACAAGCTTCCATGACAAAAGTACTGACGAATATCGCATTTGCGAAAGTCTCTACAAATGCCTTTGAGGCACGTCGTTATGGTTATTTACGTGATACAGATACGATTATTTTCAATACAGCACAACGTGTCGAAGTTGCGCTCAAACGTGCGAAATATGAAGCAGAAACAAACTATATTCCGAATCCTAGACATCAATATATCGCTTTAGGTGAAGACTTCAAAGCATTGATCCAAGGACAATTAGATGCGCAAAGACGGGGTCATTTTATTAGCGACCATGATTATCATATCGCCTTAAATATCGCCACAATTTTAGCGGGTGGTGATTTACCAAGAAATACATTTATCAATCAACGTTACATTCAATCGTTGGAGAAAATTGGCTTTATTGACTTACTAAAATCTAAAAAATCATATGAAAGAATTGCACATATGTTAAAAACTGGTAAGCCATTACGTAATTAAAAGATAGTCATTAAGAGAGGATGATAACCATGCAAGAAGCATACATTGTAGCTTATGGGCGTTCAGCCGCAGCGAAAGCAAAGCAAGGCGCATTATTCCACGAAAGACCTGATGATGTCGCAGCCAAAGTATTACAAGGCGTATTGAAACGTATTGACGGAAAATTCAATAAGAATATGATTGAAGATGTCATTGTTGGTACGGCTTTTCCAGAAGGATTACAAGGACAAAACATTGCACGAACGATTGCATTGCTTACGGGATTATCTGACACGGTACCGGGTCAAACAGTGAATCGCTACTGCTCATCAGGATTACAAACCATCGCGATTGCAGCCAATCAAATTATGGCTGGTCAAGGAGATATACTTGTAGCTGGTGGCGTTGAATTGATGAGTGCCGTACCAATGGGTGGCAACGAGCCCACAAACAATCCTACCTTACAATATGATGATATAGGTGCGTCATATCCTATGGGTTTAACTGCTGAAAATGTAGCATCCCAATTTGACGTATCACGCGAAGATCAAGATGCTTATGCTGTCAGAAGTCATCAACGTGCCTATGAAGCACAACGTGATGGTCGGTTCAACGATGAAATTATCCCAATACAAGTAAACTCAGTTGAATATACAAACGCAGGACCAAAAGTACACACAAATATCTTTGACCAAGATGAATTTATACGCCCTGACACCACGATGGAGGCATTAGCCAAATTACGTACAGTATTTAAAGCTGACGGCACTGTGACTGCGGGAACATCTGCCCCACTTTCTGATGGTGCAGGATTTGTAGTTTTAATGTCTGGAGATAAAGTGAAAGAACTAGGCGTGACACCTATTGCACGATTCGTTGGTTATAAGGCAGTAGGCGTTGACCCGAAAATTATGGGTATTGGGCCTGCATATGCGATTCCTGAAGTATTGTCACTCAGCAATCTATCTGTTGAAGACATTGATTTGATCGAATTGAACGAAGCATTTGCTTCTCAAACAATTGCATCTATTAAAGAAGTAGGTCTAGATATATCACGTACGAATGTGAATGGTGGCGCTATTGCTTTAGGTCATCCATTAGGTGCTACAGGCGCAATGTTAACCGCGCGTTTACTTAATGAAATGGGTAGACGTCCCGATAGCCGTTACGGCATGGTTACGATGTGTATTGGTGTCGGTATGGGTGCAGCTGCTATATTTGAATATGTGCGTTAGAATGGTTGATTTTGGATGAAGCGGATTCGTTTGGTTATTGAAGTAGGCTGAAGTTGAAGCGGGTTGAAGCAGTTTCGTTTTATTATTGAAGCTATGTGAAACATAGTGATTGAACAAAAAAGTGGTTTAATGGGATGGTGGGTATTTCCGTTTTAGAATTTAACATTTACACGTCTAATTTTAATCATTGTTTTAAATTTTATGAATCGAAGCCCTTTGATTTAATAATATTTGCTAATGCTAGTAACTTATCTGATTGTTCATGTTTAAAATAAAGAAAACCACTCACATCAGTGTGTGTTCGAACTAGACTTGTAAGTTCCAGTTCGGTACGACTTTTTAAAGCAATTATTATTGCTGTGATTGTCGTATATCACTTAGATGTGCGTGGTTTATTTTAATAGGTTAGTAATATATTAGGTCATGTTATGTTTAAGACTATAATGAATAAATAATTTAGAAATATGCTTCCGATTGTTCGATGCTTTAATTCAGTTAGAAGCATCATAGAATGCATGATTACTGTTGTAAAGATACGTAATGTTTTGTATTGACTGTATGTCTTTGGATAGAGTTACAAACTTATTTTGTTACTCTAGGCCCATATGTCGCAGTACCATCTGCATGTGTTGTTACGTTATATGCGTTTGTTTCGCTTGACTTCTTGTATGTCGGGCGAGCTCCGTATGATACTTGACCATTTGCATGTGTTGTTACGTTATATGCATTTGTTTTGCTTGGCTTTTTTTGTGTCGGGCGAGCGCCATATG
>NZ_JACVZM010000009.1:55917-84740 GCF_017151935.1 Staphylococcus sp. EG-SA-14
GTATGCATTTGTTTTGCTTGGCTTTTTTTGTGTCGGGCGAGCGCCATATGTTACTGTGCCATCTTGATTTGTCGTTACGTTGTATGCATTTGTTTCACTTGGCTTGTTGAATCTTGGTCTCGCTTCATATCCAAATGTTCCATCGTTGTATTCACGGATACCTGTACCAGCATCTCTATATTTCACATACTTTGGTGTTTTGTTAAATTGCGGTCTCGGACCATATTGAGAAGCTTCTGTTGTTTCAGTTGCTTGAGGTTTAACTTCAATATCACTTGATTCTCCTTGAGTACCTTTCAACGTTGATTCAGTACCTTGTGGTTTTATTTCAAGTTTAGATGAGCTACCTTCAAGACCTTCTAAAATAGGGTTCGTTGGTGTACTTTCACCTGTAATTGACGGTAAAGTCACAGATGGTTGTGTATAATTGTCACTTAAAGATGGTCTGTTTTGTTCCATTGTTAGAAAATCTGGACCTTGAACTATTTCACCTTGTAACATTTTATTTTCCATCGTTGGATAGTCTGGACCTTTTACAATTTCACCTGTAATTGTGCCCTGTGGAATTCCAACTAATGGCTGTGCCACTGGTTGTGTTGCTTCTTCAACTTTATCAACTGTAGTTTTATCCCCTTGCTGGTTTCCAACTTTAGGTGCTTGAGGTTCTTCAACTTTCTTCTCTTCTTTTACAACATGTGCTTTTGTTTCAGCTTCACCATATGTTTTGACAGTTTTAGTTTTCCAAGATTCGTCAGCCTTATCGACGGCTTCTCTTGTTTCTTTAACTAGAGCCTCAAAGCCTTCTCTATGATGTTTATAGTCATGTTTACTACTATCATAACTCGTAATATTATCAGGTTTATTTAAACCAGTTTCTATAAAGAAATCTTCAATAATAGATTCTAAATCTTTTAGCATTTCATTTTCAATTCTTTTATTAGAGATGCGATGTGGTTTGTCCTCATCACCTAAAACTAAATCCACTTTCGCTTTTAACTCTAATGCCTCAGTTTTATGTTGTGTATCCCTAACAAACGCAAAATAAACGCTATACGCTTTATTTGCTAAATCATCAACTCTAGAAGCAGCCTTCTTTTCTTCTTCGTAAGAATAAGATTTTAACTCTTTATTTTCATATTCTATTTTTTGTACATCTGATTTAAATGTTTCTACCGCATCTTTAATAGAACTTAGTAAATCATTATATTCTTTTTCTCTTAGGTCTTCGATATTATATTGATCAAAATTTGCTCTTTTTACCTTTGACGTTGGATTTTTACTCATATATTCTTTATATAAATCTTTATACTTGTCATATTCTTTAATTTTTTTCTCAAGTAAATACTGATCTTCACTTAATATCCTTGTCATTAGTTGATCTTTTGCTTTTTCATACTCTTTTTCACCATATCGATAATCTTCTAATAAATCTAATGCAGCAGTAAATTGTAATTCTAGATTTTTAATGATATCCCAATAATAACTATCTGATATTGAAGCACTATTTTTACTCTCTTTTTTAACTTGTGATTTCCCACTATAATCCTTTGTTACTATCGCATCTGCTTTGTTATCCCATGTAAATAAGCTAGATGCAACTGCTAATGCGCCTAGCGAAATTATTTGCTTTTTCATAATTTTTTAATTCCTCCAAAATGTAATTGCCCAATCTACATTAAAGAAACAAAATATTAAAAGACATTAACTATATATTAACTAGAATAAACAAAGCATTAACTATCTTTTTGTTATAGTTAATTAGCTTTGCAATATACAATAGTGTATAATTTTTTTGATTAATGTACATCAAAGGAGTAACAAAGCATGACAACACAAATGAAAATCAAAACATATTTAGTTGCTGGTATTAAAGCGGCGCTCCTTGATACGACTGGTATTAAATTAGCAAGCAAATCTGAAACTACATCACATACGTATCAACATCAAGCGCTTGTAGATCAATTACATGAATTAATAGCAAACACTGACTTAAATAAATTATCGTACCAAAATTTAGATGCGTTTCAAAAACGCGACATTTTAGCTGCGCACTATATTGCTAAATCAGCTATACGCACTAAAAATTTGGATCAAATGACTAAAGCGAAACATAGATTAGAAAGTATTTACGATTCAATTTCTAACCCTTTGCATTCACAAAACAATTAATAATTCACTAATAAATCATGTAAGTGTTTGTGACGCCAAATTGCCTTATAAATCCTTGTCATATGATTATAAACGAATGAAACGATTGCCTATCCCCATAGATGGCAACGTTAAAAAGACCTCTGAAAGTATCATCTTGATAACTTTAGAGGTCTTTGTTTATATTATTCAAACAAAATTCTTATAGAACGATCGAAGTATGTTTCGTCTTTCTTTTCTTCTTTAATCTGATCAGCTAATGCTGGGTCATCTGTGATAATACCATCAACATTGGTTTGTAAGTATTTCGTTAAATCTTCTTCGCCGTTAATAGTCCAAGTATAGACTTCTTTATTTTCCAAGTGCGCTTGATTAACAAGTCTTGGCGAATAAGAAAAATCTTCGATGACAAAGAAATCTAATGATGTTTCTTTAAAATGACCAAACTGCAACGGAATGATATAACCACACTTGAGATATGGCGCTTCTTTTTTCAACTTAGTCATCACATCATAATCCAATGACATCACACGATATTGATGTTCAACACCATGCTTTTTCAAAATATCAATAACACGTTGTGCATAATCTGCTGGTTCTTTACCATGTGGCTTTAACTCTACTAGTAGTTTCACATTTGATTGTTTAGCCGTTTCAATAAATTCGTCTAAGGATACAAGTTTTGCTTCATGTCCATTTTGACGCATTTTCAAACCGACGACATCTTTGAAATTAGATTCAGAAATGTTTTTATTAACACCTGTTAAACGTTTCAAATTGTTATCATGACTAACAACAAATTGTTTATCTTTCGTCATAATTGTATCTAACTCAACGTATTCGACATTCGCTTTTGCAGCAGCTTTCAATGACGGAATAGAATTTTCAACGCCTTTATCTTCGAAACCACGATGGCCAATAATAGAAATATTTGTATTGATAGTATTATTGTAAAGTAAGTACATGTTATAACCGATAAAACATGTCACTGCAAGCACCATTGAAATTATAAAGAACCTAGACTTCCGTTTCGGTTTTGGGTATTTAAATTCTAAGCCCGGTTGGTCTAATACATTCTCTTGTTTTAAGTGCAGTACTAACACACTGATTAATGATAATTTCGTAAATAAATAATAGAAGAACAATGAGCTTTTCAATACAACAAATAAAATTGATGAGACTAAAAACTTATCTCCTTCTTCATCTACACAAATAGCAAGATATGTTGCTCCTGAAATAATTAATGTTAAAATCGCACCAATGATGAGTTCCAATATAACTATTTCTATAACAAGTCGAAACTTATTTCGCTTCGTAATTTGCCAACTTAGTCTCATATTTTTAAATAACGACTGGCGGTTTAAAATCGTTAACGGTAAAGTAAATATTAATTTAAAGTTTAATATAAATACAGCAATCATAAAGGTACCGTAAATGATTATACCTTTCGTCGTTTTCATAAGTTCTTCCGTTAAAAATTTAGGTATGTAAATATTTTTTGTTAATACTGAACTTAGTCCTAGGTTGGCAATGGGTATCATTAACATTAAATAAATGACAAAGAAAATAACTGGTACACCTATGAGTTTACGCACATTTACAAAGGCATTTTTAAAAATGGATTTAAATGTAATAATCTGTCGATCAAAGCCGGCATAAATCATATAAACTAACAATGAAAACTCTACATAAATCAGAAAAGCAACACTTAATATGAATATAATAAGAAGTATCACACTGGCAGGATGACTTACGATTTCCGTCCAATTGTTAATCGTAAGTTGGCTTTGCCCAGCTACTTTTAACATCATATTAAATAGTAAAATTAAGTATGTACTACTAATAAAAATCATGATTAACTGCAATAGTAAGGCATTAATGCTAAAACGCCCTTTATTTTGATACAGTAATTTAAATACTGCCCATATATCTTTACTAATTCTCTTCATAATCACGCTCCGCATTGCTTTAATATTAAGTTTCATCTTAATATTTTTCATTACTCAGGGTCAATAAAAATTTGAAAAGACTCATATTCATATGCAAGTAGCAAATAATAACCCATTCAACATCAGCTAAATGATGATATTGGAACCCCATCTTTAACAAGACATCACATTCTTTATCAGCATAGCTACTTACAAAAACGTCTTCCTTCAACCATTGTAGAAGTTGTCTCATATACTTACTACGTCTTGCTAATACTCAATACTCAATTGAAAAAGAAGCATATGCCCCTTCACTCTTGAAGTTGCATATGCTTTCTTTTCGGTCTGAATTGTATTTATAATTCAACGGGAATTTTCCCTTTGAAGTTAACATAACGGTAGGCTGCTTTAACAGCTTCATCATCGGGCGCTTCGACATCTTCTAATTCATATGCAATGCCCAATGTTTTCCACTTATGAACACCTAACTGATGATATGGCAGAATTTCAAACTTTTCGACGTTATCAAGAGAATTAATAAATTCCCCTAGTTTAATTAAATCGTCTTTATCATCAGAATAACCAGGCACAAGGACATGTCGAATCCATACAGGTTGTTTCATATCTGACAGTTTGCGCGCGAAGTTAAGGATGTGTGTATTAGGCTTTCCTGTCAATCTAATATGTTTGTCATTATCAATATGTTTTATATCTAATAATATCAAGTCTGTATGTTTTTGTAATTCTTCAAAATGCCTTTGAAATGCTTTTGTATCATTAGCACATCCAGCCGATGTGTCTAAGCAAGTGTGCACACCATTTTCTTTTAATTCTGCAAATAATTTTTCTAAGAATGGCATTTGTAACAATGGTTCGCCACCACTGACTGTTACACCGCCACCCGATGCATCAAAGTATGGTTTGTATGGTAATATTTCATTCACCATTTCATCAACTGTGACTTCTCTTGATGGCTCACTAATTTTCCAAGTATCTGGATTGTGGCAATACAAGCATCTAAGTAAGCATCCTTGTGTAAATAATATATATCTTAATCCCGGTCCATCGACAGTACCTAAACTTTCGACAGAATGTAAGTGTCCCTTAAGCATAGTGCTCCCACCTTAAATTTTGTTACATACTTTCATGGAATGTACGAGAAATTACATCTAATTGTTGTTCACGTGTTAATTTAATGAAGTTAACAGCGTAACCAGATACACGGATTGTTAACTGTGGATATTCTTCTGGATGTTCCATTGCATCTATTAATGTTTCACGGTTAAATACGTTAATATTTAAGTGGTGACCACATTGCATTGCGTAACCATCTAACATACTAGTTAAGTTACGGTTTTGATCTTCTGGTTCTTTACCTAATGATTTTGGTACGATACTGAATGTATTTGAAATACCATCTTTACAGCAATCGTAAGGGATCTTAGCTACAGAACTTAATGAAGATAATGCACCTTTTTGGTCACGGCCATGCATTGGGTTTGCACCTGGAGCAAATGGTTCGCCAGCTTTACGTCCGTCTGGTGTGTTACCAGTTTTCTTACCGTATACAACGTTTGAAGTAATTGTTAATACACTCATTGTATGTTCTGAATCACGATATGTTTTATGACTACGTAATTTAGTCATGAAGCGTTCTACTAAATCAACTGCAATATCATCTACACGGTCGTCATTGTTACCGTATTTAGGGAAGTCGCCTTCGATTTCAAAGTCTACTACAAGACCTTCTTCGTTACGAATTGGTTTAACTTGTGCATATTTAATTGCAGATAATGAGTCAGCTGCTACTGATAAACCAGCGATACCTGTTGCCATTGTACGTACAATTTCTGTATCATGTAATGCCATTTCAATACGTTCATAGCTGTATTTATCGTGCATGTAGTGAATAACATTTAATGAGTTAATGTAAACACCTGCTAGCCAATCCATCATTTGATCAAATTTCTTGAATACTTCGTCATATTCTAATACTTCGCTGTTAATACCTTCGAAGTTTGGACCAACTTGTGCACCAGATTTTTCATCTTTACCACCATTGATAGCGTAAAGTAATGTTTTAGCTAAGTTCGCACGTGCACCGAAGAATTGCATTTGTTTACCAATTGTCATCGCTGATACACAACATGCGATACCATAGTCATCGCCATAGCTTTCACGCATAATGTCATCATTTTCATATTGGATAGAACTTGTTTTAATACTCATTTTTGCACAGTATGTTTTGAAGTTGTCAGGTAAACGTACTGACCATAATACTGTTAAGTTTGGTTCTGGAGCTGGACCTAAGTTATCTAATGAGTGTAAGAAACGGAATGAGTTTTTCGTAACAAGTGGACGTCCGTCAATACCTACACCACCGATAGATTCAGTTACCCAAGTTGGGTCTCCAGAGAATAATTCATTGTAATCAGGTGTACGAGCAAATTTAACAATACGTAATTTCATGATGAAGTGGTCAATAATTTCTTGAACTTCGCTTTCAGTAATAACGCCTGCTTTAAGGTCACGTTCAGCATAGATATCTAAGAATGTTGATGTACGACCTAAACTCATTGCTGCACCGTTTTGTTCTTTAATTGCAGCAAGGTATGCTAAGTATAACCATTGAACTGCTTCTTTGAAGTTTTCTGCTGGACGGCTTAAATCGAAACCATATTTTTGTCCAAGTTCTTTTAATTCTTTTAATGCACGATATTGTTCTGATAATTCTTCACGTAAACGAATTACATCTTCTGACATTTCTGTAGACATCGTGTTGAAGTCGTGCATTTTTTCTTCCATTAAGAAATCTACACCATATAAAGCTACACGACGATAGTCACCGATAATACGTCCACGTCCGTATGCATCAGGTAAACCAGTGATTACACCTGCTTTACGGCAGTTCAACATTTCTCTAGAATATGCATCGAATACACCTTGGTTATGTGTTTTACGATAATCTGTAAAGATTTTTTCAGTTTCTTCGTCTAATTCGTAACCGTAAGCTTCACAAGCTGCTTTCGCCATACGAATACCACCGAATGGTTGCATTGAACGTTTGAATGGCTTTTCAGTTTGTACACCTACAATTGTTTCTAAATCTTTGTCTAAATAACCAGCATCATGAGATGTGATTGTTGAAGCTACTTTCGTGTCCATATCCCACATGCCGCCACGTTCACGTTCTTCTTTCGATAACTGCATTACTTGTTCCCAAAGTTTAGAAGTTGCTTCTGTTGGTCCTGCTAAAAATGAATCATTACCTTCATAAAGAGTGTAGTTTAATTGGATAAACTCTCTTACATCTACGTGTCTGTTCCATCTTCCATTTTTAAATCCTTGCCAAGCTGTTGCATGATTTTTATTTGTTTCTAACATACTAAACGCCTCCATCTGTATAATGTTGTGAATTTGAAATGCTATGTTAACGTTTTCATAGTCATTGTAGCATGTTTGTTGTGATTTTTTTCACATAAATTATGTACAATTTTCATCAAATGTATGTCAAAACATAGAAACTGTACTAATTTGTGTAACAGTAATATGCTAATTGCATTCTGTTACACAACAGTTATAATGTTCACTATTTTCATTGCTTTA
This sequence comes from Staphylococcus sp. EG-SA-14, assembly GCF_017151935.1. Classification (NCBI taxonomy): domain Bacteria; kingdom Bacillati; phylum Bacillota; class Bacilli; order Caryophanales; family Staphylococcaceae; genus Staphylococcus; species Staphylococcus sp. EG-SA-14. The sequence continues at coordinate 63,600 of NZ_JACVZM010000009.1, forward strand.
AAAGTTAATTTAGGAGTATATATTTGTTTATAAAAAATGATTGTTGATAAGCGTTAAATCAACACTTAGAAAGATTTACTTTTATATATGAAGAGACTGGATTAAATACTTTTATTGACGTAAAAATTCACTTTTGAACCGTTCAATATCTTGCCGATTTTTATATAACAGCTACAAATAAAATATAACAGTTTGATTTTACAGCCTCGGTAAATCGTCTTGACAAACAAAAATTTTGTGCTATCACAACATTTGCAACGTCTTAACAAGTCATCTATAAACATTTCTAAATATTTAACATTACTTATGCGTCATTTATTGCTAAAATTATTGTATTAAAATATACATAGAATTGATGGGATATCATGAAATCAAAAATTTATATCTTGCTATTATTTCTCATTTTTTTATCATCATGCGCTAATACGCGTCACTCTGAATCAGATAAAAATGTATTAACAGTTTATTCTCCGTATCAATCAAACTTGATTCGTCCAATTTTAAATGAATTTGAAAAACAAGAGCATGTCAAAATTGAAATCAAACATGGATCTACTCAAGTACTGCTTTCAAACTTGCATAACGAAGATTTTTCGGAGCGTGGTGACGTCTTTATGGGTGGTGTGTTATCAGAAACAATTGATCATCCAGAAGATTTTGTTCCCTATCAAGATACATCTGTAACACAGCAATTAGAGGATTATCGCTCGAACAATAAATATGTTACTAGTTTTCTATTAATGCCAACAGTTATAGTAGTGAATTCAGATTTACAAGGAGATATTAAGATTCGAGGTTATCAAGATTTATTACAACCTATACTTAAAGGTAAAATTGCGTACTCAAATCCAAATACAACAACGACAGGCTATCAACATATGCGCGCTATTTATAGCATGCATCATCGAGTAAGTGATGTGCATCAATTCCAAAACCATGCGATGCAACTGTCAAAGACGTCTAAAGTCATTGAAGATGTTGCAAAAGGTAAATATTACGCAGGTCTAAGCTACGAACAAGATGCACGCACATGGAAAAACAAAGGTTATCCTGTCTCAATCGTTTATCCAATTGAAGGAACAATGTTAAATGTTGATGGTATTGCTTTAGTTAAAAATGCACACCCTCATCCTAAGCGTAAAAAGTTAGTGCAATATTTAACAAGCCGCTCAGTACAACAACGATTAGTTGCAGAGTTCGATGCCAAGTCAATTCGAAAGGATGTTAGTGAACAAAGCGATCAGTCTATCGAAAATCTTAAGAACATACCTTTAATACCGAAATCTAAATTACCGGACATTCCACATCATAAATTTTTGGAGATGATTCAATGACGGCATACAAACCTTATAGACATCAATTGAGACGATCGTTATTTGCGTCTACTATTTTTCCAGTATTTTTAGTCATTATTATTGGACTAGTAAGCTTCTATGCCATCTATATTTGGATTGAGCATCGTACGATTCATCAACATGTTGATGAAAGTCAGTCATCTTTACATCACACTGAAAAGCAGATTCAGACATTTATTACACAGCATAATAATTCGTTTCAAGAGCTCGATTTAACAAATCATCATGATGTTACTGCTACAAAACGTGAATTATTAAAATTAATACACCAACAGCCCGCAACACTTTATTATGAATTATCTGGACCAAATCAGTTTATAACCAATAATTATGAACATTTAAACACTAAAAATATGTATTTATTTTCAACGCATCAGCTTAAATTCAAAAATAGTACATATATGCTTAAAATTTATATGGCTAACACCCCACGTTTAAGTGAAATTAAGAAAGATAACCGACAATTCGCACTTATCGTTGATCAATATGACAATATTTTATACGCCAACGATGACCGTTTTACTATAGGTGAAAAGTATAGACCACAACAATTCGGATTTATGAATGAATCTGTAAAATTAAACCATGCTGACCATCGTCTCATTATTTATAAAGATATACATGAAAACATTGAAGATGGTATCACGTTGTTAATTGTTATGGCCGTAGTTCTTGTTTTACTAGTAATATTTGGTTTCATTAGCGCAGATAATATGGCTAAACGACAAACAAAAGATATCGAAACGATTATTCAAAAAATTTACTATGCCAAAAATCGTCATCTAGGTACATATACGCCTTTAAAAAACAACAGTGAACTAGAAGAAATTAATAATTATATTTACGATTTATTTGAATCAAATGAGCAACTGATCCATTCTATTGAGCATACAGAACGTCGCTTGCGTGATATTCAGTTAAAGGAAATAGAACGCCAATTCCAGCCTCATTTCCTATTCAATACGATGCAAACAATACAATATTTAATTACGTTATCTCCGAAATTAGCACAAACTGTGGTCCAACAATTATCGCAAATGTTACGTTACTCATTACGTACAAACTCACATACAGTGGAATTAAACGAAGAGTTGAACTACATTGAACAGTATGTTGCAATACAAAACATCCGTTTTGATGACATGATTAAGCTCCATATTGAAAGTTCTGAAGAAGCGCGTCACCAGACAATTGGTAAAATGATGCTTCAGCCACTCATAGAAAATGCTATTAAACATGGTAGAGATACTGAGTCATTGGACATTACTATACGCCTGACATTGGCACGTCAGAATTTACATGTTTTAGTTTGCGACAATGGTATCGGGATGTCGTCATCTCGCCTGCAATATGTACGCCAATCTCTTAATAATGATGTATTTGATACTAAGCATTTGGGATTAAATCATTTACACAATAAAGCAATGATTCAATATGGTTCACATGCACGACTCCATATTTTTTCAAAGCGTAATCAAGGTACGTTAATTTGTTATAAAATACCACTTTCAAGGGGGAATGTAGATGTTTAAGGTAGTTATTTGTGATGATGAACGAATTATTCGAGAAGGATTAAAGCAAATCATTCCTTGGGGAGACTATCATTTCAATACAATATACACTGCTAAAGATGGTGTTGAAGCATTATCACTAATTCAACAACATCAGCCAGAATTAGTAATTACTGATATTCGTATGCCACGTAAAAATGGCGTCGATTTACTCAATGATATTGCGCATCTAGATTGTAATGTCATCATATTATCGAGTTACGATGACTTTGAATATATGAAAGCCGGCATTCAACATCATGTTCTTGATTATTTATTAAAACCAGTAGACCATGCACAATTAGAAGTTATTTTAGGAAGACTTGTCCGTACCTTATTAGAGCAACAATCACAGAACGGCCGTAGCTTAGCATCTTGTCATGATGCCTTCCAACCACTATTAAAAGTAGAATACGATGATTATTATGTAAACCAGATTGTGGATCAAATTAAGCAATCTTATCAAACGAAAGTGACTGTTTCAGATTTAATTCAACATATCGATGTTAGTGAATCGTATGCGATGCGAACATTTAAAGATCATGTTGGTATTACAATTGTCGATTATTTAAATCGCTATCGTATTTTACAATCTCTGCAATTGTTAGATCGACATTACAAACACTATGAAATTGCAGACAAAGTAGGCTTTTCAGAGTATAAAATGTTTAGCTATCATTTTAAAAAATATTTACAAATGTCGCCAAGTGATTATTGTAAGCAAGCAAAATAGATTAGCACATAACTAATGATTATGGCGCCTCCATTTTGTTCTATGAAAAAGCGGACTGATAGAGAAGTTTTCACTTTTCTTTCAGTCCGCTTTTTAGAGAGTTTAAATATAAAACAATACTCCCTACAATATTGACACCGCTATATGTCTTTATTGTAAGGAGTAAATTCATTGAGTCACCCTAAGTCGGGCAAATAAGGATACTTCATAACAGGGAATTATGATCTGCCCCGAGACATAGAGATGATATATTTGCAAGGGTAGAAGCAGTATCTTTCATCTCTTCACGCACATGCCGTCGGGGCAGGATTGCCAACTATATTGCAATAGATTGGCGATACTTTTAATCCGATTGATATTAAATTTTTAAACTTCTAATTTTCTTTTCTTCATAGAAAGCAACGATTCCTAATAGAATCATGCCTAGGAATAATGCAACATAGAAGACGATGAAAACATCTGTCCATCCACTTAATGTATATCCAAAGATGTTTAAACCGTTACGTGTTGGATCAGCAATAGCCGCCAAACCAACTTTCGCCATTGAGTCACCGAATAGATACGCGAATGAACCTGTCATTCCGTTTGCTACACTGATGGCATTTTTAGGAACAAAACCAGTCAATGATACACCAATTAATAATTGCGGACCAAAGATTAACGCACCTAATGCAAACAATGAAATGTTAACCATCATGACACTTGTAGCATTTGTGTAGAATAAGACAACAAATGTAATCATAAACATACAGCCAATAGCTACAATTGCACGACGACCTTTTAATAAGTCTGATACGTAGCCCCATAATAAACTTGCAACTAATGCACCAATTTCAAAGTAGAATATCGTATTAACTGCATCGCCTTTACTAAAGTGTAAATGCTCTGACACATATAACGGTGCCCAGTTATCAATACCGATTCGTACAATGTATACAAAGACGTTTGAAACACATAGAATCCATATAACAGGATTTCCCAGGATATATTTTTTAAAGATCTCCCATTTCGTCATACCTTGAGAATCAATATTTTCTTTATCGACCGGCTCTTCCCAAATTTCTTCAGCACGATTCCATCCTAATTCTTCCGGATCATCTTTTCCGATAAATAATGTTGCGATACCAATAAGTAATGCAATCACCGATGGGAAAATGAACATCCCTATAACATTTCCATGGAAGAATACATTAGCACCCCAAAGTGCAACACCACCTGCAATGGCACCACCGATATTATGTGATGTATTCCAAAATCCTAAGTATCGGCCACGTTTCGTTCTTGGCGCCCATCTTGAAATCGTTGAATAACTTGCAGGTCCACCAACTGATTGGAACACCCCGTTAAGTCCCCAAAGTACAATTAATAATCCCATTACAGAACCAAAGTAACTTAAAACAAATCCCATAATTAAAACTGTAATCGCAGATAAGATAAGTAAGAACGAGATAATACGTTTTGTGTTACGTCCATCGACAAAATATCCAAGTAATGTTTTCCCTAAACCGTACGTGATACTAAATGCTAATCCGATATAACCAAGTTCTAATGTAGATAATCCGATTTCCTCTTTTAAAAACGGTTGGGCCGCCTTAAAGTTGTTTCGAATTAAATACATAGCCATATAAACAAAGAACACTACAAAGAAAGCTTGCATAAAGTTTCTAAGCCATAATTTACGTTGTACCGATAATGGAATGCCTTTGTTCGGAATCTTATGGATATCAAAAAAGTTCATCTCTGTCACCTCAATCATTTTCGTTAAGCCAAATATATCACGTCGGTGTAAGCGCTTAATATCCTTAAAATTATTAAATTATCCAAAATACTGAACATAAACACATACTTAGAAACATATTTATGTACTAAAATTAATAAATAGTTAATAGTATTTGACAAGTTTTATCTATAAAATACTTTATGTTGTCAAAATCAACGCTTATACATATGACATAATGACGGAGGACATCATGATTCTATCTATATTACTTATCTTTTTCTGTATCAGACTTGTCAGCTTAAAGATATCTATTAATCACTCAAAACAATTAAAAGCAGACGGTGCAGTTGAATATGGCGTTAAAAATTCGAAGTTTTTAGCAATAACACACGTTTTAATTTATGTATTGGCTGGTGTAGAGGCATTTATTAATAAAGATACATTTAGCTTTGCAAATGGTATTGGCTTAGTTATATTAATCTTTGCTTATATCATGTTATTTATGGTTATTAAAACTTTAGGTGGTATTTGGACATTAAAATTATTCATTTTACCTAACCATCCTATTATTAAATCTGGATTATATAAAATTACAAAACACCCAAATTACTTCTTAAACATCATTCCTGAATTAATCGGTGTATTATTATTAACACACGCAACATATACAACTATTTTATTAGTACCGTATGCGTATTTCTTATATGTACGTATTAAACAAGAAGAGAAATTAATGAATATTTAAAAAGATGAAAGCCTGTCATCACATTAGTCGACATCGACGTCCATCTTTAAAGTGCGTTCTGAAATATTATATTCAGAAACCTTTAAAGTATGTCGTGTCTATGACCATTGTGACAACAGGCTTTTTTTATTATCATATACCTCACTATCGAAAAGGTTATATACTCTTTTCAATGGTGAGGATTGTTACTGTGAATGGGTATGACCATCGCTAAATACTTATATAAAGTACACCTTCTTTACAAACAATGACATGATTTAAGGTGTGAAATTTTTGGCAATGGCTTGGCGACATATGCATTCATTCAACACTGCCACCAGTCTTACTTCAGACAAACTTCAGACTAACCTCGAGTTCGTATTATGCCCACCACATGTCTGCTGGCTTGTCGTAAATATTAACAGATTTCAAAGTTTGACAAGCTTTTTGGAAACCTTCTTCTACTGACATAATAGGATCTTCATGTTCAATACTTAATACATAATCATATCCATTAATAATAAGTTGACTTATGATATCTGCCCATACATATGGACTATGTCCATAACCAACTGTACGGAATGTCCATGCTCTTGTCGCAACGTTACCATATGGTTGCATATCAGTTAGACCATACATATTTACATTTTCTTGATTAATATACGTATCTTTAGCATGGAAGTGATGAATTGCATTTGCTTGGCCTAATATGCGAATCGCAGCAATTGGGTCAATACCTTGCCACCATAAATGACTAGGATCTAAGTTAGCACCGATATATTCATTTGTAGCCTCACGTAACTTCAACATCGTATATGGTGTATGCACTAAAAATCCTGCATGCAACTCTATGGCAATTTTTACATCTTGCTCTTTTGCAAACTCAGCTAAATCTTGCCAATATGGTATCAACTTTTCATTCCACTGATAATCATAAATTTCAGAGTAGGCTGTTGGCCAAGGTGTAACAGGCCAATTAGGCTTTTTAGCGGTATCATCTGATCCTGCAATGCCAGAAAATGTATTAACAACTGGCACGTCTAATAGATTTGCTAAACGGATTGTTTTACGTAACGTTTCATCGGCTTCTTTTGCTTCTGTCGGATCTGGGGAAATTGGATTGTTATGACAACTGAAACCACTTATTTGTAAGCCTCTGTCTGTGATTGACTTCATAAATGCTTGGCGCTTGTCTTCATTTTCTAACAACTCATCTAACTTACAAAATTTATCTCCTGGGTTACCACCTGTTCCAACTTCAATCATATCCAATCCAGATTCTGCGACATAATCTAACATATCTTCAAAATTTTTATCGTAAAATAATACTGAAAATACACCTATTTTCATTGAAAAGCACTCCTTCTTTTTATATTGATAATTTTGTATTATATATAATAATCATTAAAGTTGTATGCTCTTGTTATCAAAATCGCTACGATAAATCGCTTCTATAAGGGCATTTACATTGCGTGCTTCTTCCGGTTTCACCACAATCTCTTCTATCCCTAAACACGCATTGACAAAGTTACGCGCCTGTCTCTCACCAGCAATGTCTTCGTTATGCTCAACATTAACTTTACTTTCAAAAATAGCTCCAAAGCGGGGCTCATATATTTCAAATGGAAATAAATTGATACCGCCATCTTCGCCTGATAAACTAACGTGTACCTTATCTTCTTTGATGTTTGCAGACCACGAACATTCAAACTGCATGCTTGCTCGATTGGCAAATGTCATATAACTAGTAACATGATCATCGACATCAAATTTAGTGTGATCAAATGTTCCCCAATCATTAATTTGATTCGGTTGTTTGCTCAATTGATTATATGTTTTTCCTAGCACTTCATGCGGCACCATATCTTTACCTAGTAGCCACAAAGATAAGTCTAACAAGTGGCAACCATAATCGATTAAACTACCGCCACCTTGCAATGCTTTATTGGTAAAAACACCCCACCCAGGCACTTTACGCCTACGCATCGCTTGTACACGTGCTACTAATGGTTTACCAACCACACCTGCTTCAATTGCTTTTTTAGCAGTAATTGCCACATCTGTGTGACGATAATGATATGCGACAGTTAATAATTTGTAATTTTTATTAGCCGCTTCAATCATGCGATCACACTCTTCCGTCGTCATTGCCATTGGCTTTTCGCATAAGACATGGACACCATGGTTCAATGCTTCTATAGAAAGATCAGCATGGAATTTATTGGGTGTACAAATGACCACCGCATCAACAAGTTTAAACAGCTCGCTAGGTGTCTCAACTGCATGAGGTATATTAAAGCGCTTCGCAACATCAATCATCTGCACTGTATTAATATCTTGTACTGCAACTAATGAGACTGTGTCTTTGAGTTTCAGCAATGCTGGAATATGACGGTCTTGTGCAATACCACCAACACCTATCACACCAACTTTTAATTTTGTCATGATGTGCCTCCTTACCGTATGATGTTATTCAAAGTAAATTGCTTTGCCTGATTTTGCAGACTGATAAATCGCTTCAAGAATTTTTGTAACTACCATTGCTTGTTCCGGTTTCACAACTGGTTCAGTATCATTTACAACTGCATCAATCCAAGCTTTTGCTTCTTCTTCAGCTTCATCCACTTCATTACCTTCATAAAAGTCGACGCCTTTGTTTTCCAATTCAACGTGTTTGGTATAAAGTGTACCCATGTCTTCACCATGAATACGTAGACCATCTTTCATATCAGCACCTGCTTTAGTTCCTGATAATGAACATTTTGCCTCATCCACTTCTAAAGAATTAATCGCCCAAGCGGATTCTAAAATGATCGTCGCTCCATTCTTCATTTTAATAAATCCAAACGCAGAATCTTCAACTGTAAATTCATCTGGATTCCATGAACCCCAAGCGTTTGCCGCATGATGCTGTTTATTTAATTTATGGAATGTTGAACCCATCACTGATTCTGGCTCATAATTATCCATCATCCATAACGTTAAATCTAAAGCGTGTGTACCGATATCGATTAATGGTCCTCCACCTTGAGCTTCTTCGTCTAGAAAGACACCCCATGTTGGTACTGCTCGACGACGAATGGCATGTGCCTTTCCGAAGTAAATGTCTCCTAAGTCGCCACGTTGCGCTGCTTGATGTAAAAATTGACTATCTGCTCGGAAACGATTTTGATAACCTATTGTTAATTTTTTACCTGTTGATTTAGCTGTATCTATCATTTTTTGAGCTTCTGCTGTCGTTTTAGCCATTGGTTTTTCACACATCACATGTTTACCAGCATGCAACCCTGCTACAGTAATTTCACAATGCGAGTCATTTGGCGTACAAACATGGATAACATCAATCGTGTCATCTTTTAACAATGCTTTGTAATCATCATAAACCTTTGCATTGTCAGTTCCGTATGCTTCTGCCGCACTCGCTGCTTTCGAAATGTCTACGTCACAAAATGCGATCATTTCAACATTTTCAACTTTTTGTAAACTTGGCATGTGCTTGCCATTCGCAATACCACCACACCCAATGATTCCAACTTTAATCGTCATCATAACGTCCTCCTTTTAATCTTTATCGTCATTAGTGGTTCTTTATCAATTCTGCCCCACTCCTAATTTCAAACTAACCTTTTGTCGCACCTGTTGTTAAACCTGATACTAAATAGCGTTGCAAGAACAAGAATACGATTGCTATAGGTACTGCAATCATAATTGCCCCTGCTGCAAACACTGTGAAATTATTTGCATACTTATCATTAATAAAGTTGAACAATCCAACTGCTAATGTGAATTTTTCAGGACTTCTTAATAGTATTTTAGGTAATATAAAGTCCATAAATGGCCCCATAAAATTGAACAAAGCAACAACTGCTAAAATCGGCTTAGCTAATGGAAGCATAATTTGTAAGAAAATACGCATATGCCCTGCACCATCAATTTTGGCAGATTCATCAAGTTCTTTTGGAATCGTATCGAAGTAACCTTTCACTAAAAAGGCATTCATCGGTATTGATCCACCAATATATACCAGTGTTAGTCCAAATAAAGAATCTAATAATCCAATTGTATTTAGCAAAATATAGATTGCGACCATTGCCATTAATACAGGGAACATTTGTAAAATCAAAAATGTAATCAGCCCGTATTTACGACCAACAAAGCGATATCTAGAAAAAGCATATGCTGTTAACGTGACAAATATCACACTAAACAGTGCATTTGCAGATGCTACGATAAGCGTATTTTTATACCAAGTCAGGTATTGACTACTGTCATCGAATAGTAAGAATGCATAATTTTTAAATGTTGCATTGTCTGGTATCATTTTGGCACCATACAAGTTCGTACCTGGATTAAGGGAAATGCCAAATGTCCACAGTAGTGGATATAAAATGATGACAAACATCATCGCTATAAAACTGTAAATACCGATTGCTTTTAATATGTTTTTCTTCTTTGTCATCTTATAAACCTCCCTCATCTTTAAACGTACTTGTACGTCTGAATTGAATAAATGCGACAATAGCAACAATAAATCCAATAATTAATGACACAACTGCACCCATGTTGAAGTTGTTAAACTCAAATGTCAGATTATACACCCAAGATATCAAGATATCTGTACTACCAGCATTCTGCCCTGACACTGGTGGACCGCCTTTATTAAATAGATAAATAAGATTAAAATTATTGAAATTACCTGCATATTGCATAATTAACAATGGCGCTGTGGCGTAAATGACATGCGGGAATGTGATGTTTCTAAACTTTTGCCAACTAGACGCACCATCCATATCTGCTGCTTCGTACCAATCTGATGAAATACTTTGCAGTACTCCAGTGAACAGTGCAAAGACAAATGGGAATCCAAGCCATACTTGAATGCCGATTAATGCCACTTTTGCCCAAAACGGATCACTTAACCATGCTGGTGCTACACCTAATAAAGGTTGCAAAATATCATTATTTATCGCACCAAATTCATCATTAAATAACGCTACAAATATTAAAATAGTCACAAATGATGGTACAGCCCAAGGTAGGATTAACACAGTACGGATAAATTTCTTACCTTTGACGACAGGGTGATTTACAATAATTGCCAAAAACAGCCCTAATGCAATTTGAAGTGTCGTTGCAACAAGCGTCCATACTAATGTCCAAGTAATAACACTGAAAAATGTTTTACGCCAAACGCCAATTGTGAATAACGTTTTAAAGTTATCTAAACCAACCCATTCTAATGTGTGTCTCGGAGGCGCGTTGTATAAATTGTAATTTGTAAATGCTACTCCAAACATAAATATTAATGGAAATACAACTACAAATATCAATAAGAATGTACCTGGTGAGATTAATAAGTATGGGAACGTCTTGTCCCATGTTGCAACCATACGTGCCTTCGGATCCTTTATTTCCTCATTGCGATTAAATCGTTCAGCATTACGATATGCATCTAAAATATTAATGACATATAGCATGATTGCAAAAGCAACGAGTAAGATAGAAATAATACCTTGTGCAAGTAAGACACGAGAATCGTCTAACTTAGGTACTGTCCCTAATGTGAACAATCCCCAAAAACCAATATTTAAAAAGCTATAAAATACAGAAATAAAACTGATGAAAAAGATAAAAAATATCGTCCCTTTAATGGGTCTTTTATTATAAAACTGTCCCAAACCAGGTATAACAGATAATAATGCCGCTAATTTAGGGTTACGTTTCGTCATAACTAATCTCCTTTCTTATCATTTTGTGACGGATGAAGAATCTTAATATTTTGCGTTATATCATTCGTCGCCTCATCTAACGCTTGTTTAGGATTCTTACCATTTGAGATAAATATGCTTGCATTGCCCATTGGCTCCCAAACTTGTCGCATTTCAGGAATATTAGGCATCGGTTCAGCATGACGTGCTTGCTTTTCAAACACTTTTAAATTTGGATTAGATGATTTCACGTCAACACGTCCAGTAATTTCGCTCATTTCATCTGTATATTTTTGTAATGTATCTTTACTAGTGATATACAGCATTAAATCTTTAGCCCAATACTTATGTTTACTATATTCAGATAAATACCAACCACGTACACCGAGAAATGGTTTCATAGGTTTGCCACCATCTGTAGGTAATGTTGTTACTCCTAAATCTTTACCAAACGTTTCTTGATATTCATTAATGTTCCACGGTCCAGTGACAAATTGTCCTACTTTTCCTTCTTTAAAAAGACCAATCATGACATCATGTGTTGCTGCCTTAGGAAGATACCCTTTGTCGTACCATTTTTGTAATCGTTCAGCATTCTTGACGACATGTTTTGAATTTAGTCCTAGCTGATGAATATCATATTCACTGCCATTTTTCTTGAAAATATAATCATCATTGCCGAATAAAAACGGATAATTAAAATAGAAATTTTTAGCATCAAATAACATACCGTATTGTTTCTTTTTACTATCAGTTAGCTTGGCAGCATTAGCTTCAACTTCTTCTAACGTTTGCGGTGCATTTTTCACTAATTTTTTATTATAGAAAAGTGCGGTTGTTTCTACGATAGCTGGCAATGCTAGTTGCTTATTGTCATAATTCATCGCTTTAAGTGCTTGCTTATTGAAACCTTTCAACTCATCTTTTGATAATTTGATTTCAGCAGCTAAGCCTTGTAGATAGGCACTTCCAGTATTATCATGTGCTAAGAAAAAGATATCTGGACCTTTTCCTGCAGGAGCGTCTAGCGAAATATTTTCTAGTTGATCATTTTGACCAATATTTACAAGCTTTACTTTGATGCCGGTTTTTTTAGTATATTGATTCGTAATTTTTTTATAAAACGCCATTTGCTTGTCGCCATCCACCCACATCGTAAGTTGGTTAGGCTTGTCTTTAGAATTATCTTTATTCAATGCTTTATCAATATCTTCTTTCGAACGATTAGGGCCACATGCAGTTACGATTAATAACATTACCACGGCTAACGTGATACATTTTAAAATTTTAGACATGAATACTCCCCCTTAGACGATACGATTTCCTGTTTTTTCATCAAAAAAGTGACACTTATTCATATCAAATGCTAGTGTAATCTTGTCGTTCGTCATCACTTGGGTTCTTGAATCTAATTTAGAAATCAATTCCATTCCTTGGAATGTACTATGTACCATGATTTCTGAACCTAACAGTTCGGATACAACTACTTCAGATTCAAATTGTGTCTCTGGAGAAGTTTGAATAAATATTGGTTCTTCATGAATGTCTTCAGCTCGAATACCTAAAATAATTTCCTTGTCTAAGTAGCCAGCAGCTTTTAACTTTTCAAATTTTTTATTATGTAATTTAAAATGGTGTGTTCCTACCTTCAATCCGTCCATTTCAACTGTAGCATTCAACATATTCATTGCTGGTGAGCCGATAAATTGCGCCACAAATATGCAATTAGGGGCATCATATATTTCTCTAGGTGTGCCGACTTGCATAATGTCGCCATCTTTCAAAACAACAATTCGACTAGCCATCGTCAATGCTTCAGTTTGATCATGTGTAACATAAATTGTCGTAGTATTAAGTCGCTTATGTAATTTCAATATTTCTGTGCGCATTTGTACTCGAAGCTTCGCATCAAGATTCGATAATGGTTCATCCATTAAAAAGACTTTCGCATCCCTAACAATAGCTCTGCCCAAAGCAACACGTTGACGCTGTCCACCAGATAACGCTTTTGGTTTACGACCAAGATACTCAGTTAATCCTAATATTTCAGCTGCTTCATTGACTTTTTGTTCAATCTCTTTTTTATTTACTTTACGTAGCTTTAGCCCAAATGCCATATTTTCAAAAACAGTCATATGTGGATATAATGCATAGTTTTGAAATACCATCGCAATATCTCTATTCTTTGGTTCAACATCGTTCATGCGTTCCCCATCAATATAAAAATCTCCAGATGTGATAGACTCTAGTCCAGCAACCATTCGTAATGTTGTTGATTTACCACATCCCGATGGTCCAACAAATACAATGAATTCTTTGTCAGTAATATGTAGATTAAAATCTTTCACTACAGTATTGTTGTTATCATACGTCTTTTTAATATGCTCTAACTTTAGTTCTGCCATGTTATGCCTCCCATACTTTGTTTACAGTTTGATTGTGCAATACACTTTGTGAAAACGTTTGCACAAATACTTACATAAATCATATATTCAGTCATTATTAATGTCAATCATAAATTGTAAACGTTTACATTACTGTCAGAATTAAACTTTTATACAGAAAATTGATATAGTGCACAACTATTTTCTAGTGTGACAATAATGTTTTTTTATGTGCGATATTTCACTGCCAATGCTAACAACCTTGTCTTACATTTTAAGTAATATCTAAATCAAACAAGTATGACTTAGCATTACGATTTTCATTGAAAAAAGCAACCATTATGTAAGTATCATACTCACACAATGATTGCTTAATTTTTTAGACTGCGGGCACCCTTCTATAACTACAAATCATATAGGCTACGTTCCCCATCAGGTAACTGATCGATAAACGGTTTTGGATCTTCTGCATATGCATTACCTACGCCACCCTTCATTCTTTGAAAATGTAAATGTGCGCCTGTCGTTTGTTTACCTGTATTGCCTGAATATGCAATAATATCACCTGCTTTGACTCGATCACCTACTTTGACATTATATTTGTCTAAGTGTAGATACCACTGGTGATATTCTCCATTGTCTTCGGCAATCTGTAATACCTTGCCGCCCAATTCATTATTAAAGATACGTGTTACTTTACCATTCGTCGGCGCTTTAATTGGTGTACCTTTTGGCAATGCAAAATCAATGCCATAATGCTTACCATCAAATGGTGAATGTTGATATTTACCAAAAGTCTCAGTAATCCGACTCCCTCTAAAAAAGTCTTCCCATTTTGAGTGTCCTTGTCCTTTATGATTTTGTGTCAATTTATCGGTATATTGGTTAAACCATTTTTGAATGTCATCTATATAAATAATCGTAAATAATAGTGAAAGAAAAATGATAATTGTTGCCAAAATACGTTTTGGTCGCTTTGTCATAGTGGCATCCATCCTTCATATATTTTGGGTATTAAGTATATATTCTAAATCAACTATTTCATAATTAAATGCACTCATACTTTAGTAGTACTGCCAAATATAGATGAAGAAAATGATGGTAATTTGAATATTTTTATTGATATCAAATTTTATATCTAATATAATAATTATACTCAAGAAAATAACAGAAACAGAGGAGAATTTTCAAATGGCAAAAGTATTATATATTACAGCACACCCTTTTAATGAACTGGTATCAAATTCTATGGCGGCTGGTAAAGCATTTATCGAAACATATCAACAACAACATCCTGATGATGAAGTGAAACATATTGATTTATTTGAAACTTATATTCCAGTTATTGACAAAGATGTATTAACTGGTTGGGGAAAAATGAGTAATGGCGAAACGTTAACTGATGATGAACAAATGAAAGTTTCAAGATTGAGTGACATTTTAGAAGAATTTTTAAGTGCAGATAAATATGTATTTGTAACGCCTATGTGGAACCTTTCTTTCCCACCTGTAGTTAAAGCATATATTGATGCTATTTCAATTGCAGGTAAAACTTTTAAATATTCTGCTGAAGGACCTCAAGGTTTGTTAACTGACAAAAAAGTATTACACATTCAATCACGTGGTGGATATTATACTGAAGGACCTGCTGCTGATTTTGAAATGGGTGACCGTTATTTAAGAACAATTATGACATTCTTAGGTGTGCCATCATATGAAACAATCATTATTGAAGGACACAATGCTGAACCTCATAAGACTGAAGAAATTAAAGCAACTAGTATTAATAATGCTGAAAAATTAGCAACTACATTTTAAATTTTTAATTACACTGTGTGACGTCTCAAACGTCACACAGTTTTTAATTGTATGCATTTCCTACTTTTTTATAAATACCTATTATTTCCACACATTTAAAGTTTGATATCACTTTAATACTGATGTAAATATTTTTAAAATATATTATTATAGTGTTAATTAAGTATTTTAAGAAAAGATGTGAATGTATGAAAGCACATAAAATTTTCTGGTTAAACTTAGCAGCAATTATTATTATTTCAATTGTAGTCAGTGGCGGTATGTTTTTGGCAATGAAGTGGGAACAAATTCATTTGAAAGATGGTCTTAAAAAAGTACTAAGTACGTATCCTATTAAAAACTTAGAAACGCTTTATGAAATTGATGGTCACGATAATCCCCATTATGAAAATAATGATCAAGACACATGGTATATAGAATCCTCTTATTCAGTTGTTGGATCAGATGAGCTTTTAAAAGAAGACCGTATGTTGTTAAAGGTAGATAAGAACACACATAAAATAACTGGTGAATATGACACAACTACAAACGATAGAAAAAATGCTACTGACTCGACATACAAAAGTTATCCAGTAAAAGTAGTTAATAATAAAATCGTTTTCACAAAAGACGTAAAAGATCCCGCGCTGAAACAAAAAATCGAAAACAATCAATTTTTGATTCAAAGTGGTGATTTAACAAGCATTTTAAATAGCAATGATTTGAAAGTCACACATGATCCTACCACTGATTATTATAATTTATCTGGTAAGTTGTCGAATGATAATCCAAACGTTAAACAATTAAAACGTAGATATAATATTCCCAGAAATGCATCAACAAAGGTGGAATTAAAGGGAATGAGTGATTTAAAAGGCAATAATCATCAAGATCAGAAACTTTATTTTTATTTTTCAAGTCCTGGAAAAGACCAAATTATATACAAAGAAAGCCTTACTTATAATAAATTAAGTGAACATTAATACTTATGATGTAATTATAGAAATAACCAAATCATTTATTAAAATCTCACATTATAAAAACGCCTCACATCATTCATTTAATTGTACCGAATCACATCAAGTTAGATTTTAGACTAACTATTGTGGTGTACATCAAAAACGAATTTGTGGGGCGTTTTATATTTTACAAAGGCGACTAGCGTTTCTTATAACAACTTCAACATTACTACACTCAAGCATCACTCTAAAGTTTGAAATCGAACCCTTTCGTTCAACAAAAATCAAAATCCACTTCAAACTATATATCAAATACATAAATTATCTTGTGATACTATCTCGATCATATCTATAGTATGCATTTGTGTTTGCTTTCACTGAATGATACGTTTCATCAGTTAAGTATAAACTGTCATCCTTTAAGGTAACTTGATAACCTTTCTTCCGTGCCAACCAGGCAATATCTATATAATTTTTTCCGGCGATATCATAACTTCTTAAATCTTCAATATGTGCACTAACTTCAGAGAAGATGATTCTGACAACACTTTCATCAACCCAATATTTGTCATGCATCCACCGCACTTGTTCAGCATATAATGGCAACTGTATATCATTGAAATATACTCGATGGGTGTCATTATCGTATATTTTCGGACTAGGTAATGGTTGTTTTCTAATTGATAATACATCGCCACCTATCACTGTGCCTTCCCTCGTATCATCAGCACCTCCCGACGCGTCACGTGTATTCAAGTCAACCTGTAGTCCATGTACATCTCCAATATAGGCATCTGGTTTATGTTCCATTGCATGTCCACGTGCAATCAATGCTAATATTGTAGATTGTGAAAATTGAGGCTCCCATTCAATGCGATTAGGATGGCTACTATAAATTCTAGGTTCATCTATAGCCTGCTGAATATCCATGCCAAACACTAATACATTGATTAATGTTTGCGCAACACTAGCAATGATACTTATGGCACCAGGTGCACCTACTGTTAATATTGGCTTCCCGTGATACATCACAATCGTTGGAGCCATGTTACTTAGTGGTCGTTTATATGGTGCAATTTCGTTAATACCACCATCTACTACATCAAAGCCATCCATTGTCGTATTCAATAACACACCGTAGCCTGGAATCGTGATACCTGAACCATAAATCATACCAATTGATGTCGTAAATGAAGCAATATTACCTTCCTTATCAATCACACAAAAATGAGTTGTTTCGGTATGATTTTCTTCAACATCTGTATGACTAATGCAATCAGACACAACACCATGCTCTATATCAATATTTGCTTTATTGCTATCAATGAGCGTACTGCGTGCTTTTAAATAATCATCATCAATTAATGACTGTACAGGCACCTCATGAAAATTATCATCCGCCAAGTATTGCGCACGATCACTATATGCTAAATGCATCGCTTGTATCAAATGATGCAAGTAATCAACAGATCTTGGACCCATAGATGGTAAATCGACATGTTCTAATAACTTCAATATTTGAATTACCGTGATACCGCCAGAACTAGATGGTCCCATTGAATAAATGTCATAGTCTTTAAATGTTGCACTGATTGGCGCTTTAATCTGAATGTCATATTTGGCTAGATCCTCTAAAGTGATTGTCCCACCACATGCTTTGACAACATTGACTAATTGTTTCGCAATGTCACCTTTATAAAATGCATTAAACCCTTGTTCTCTTAATATTTGAAATGTCTTACCTAATTCGGGTTGTATAATCCAATCACCTTCACGCCAATATTGATTTTCATGCGTAAATACTTGTGCCGTTTCATGATACTTTGTCAATCGTGCGTGTTGCTGGCGCGAATATTTTTCAGTAGCCCAATTGGCTGCATGACCTTCAATGGCTAGTTCAATTGCAGGATTAATTAAATCTTCCAATGACAATTTAGCATAACGCTTGTGAATATAATCAAACAGCTTTGGAATTGCTGGCACAGCGACAGTTTTACCATGTGTAGTCATATCAAAAAATGATTTATATTCGCCTGAATCATCTAGATAAAATTGTTTGTCTACATGTTCAGGTGCTGTCTCACGTGCATCAAACGCAGTTATACTGCCAGTACTTTGCTCATAATATAGCAAGTACCCGCCACCACCAATACCTGATGCAAATGGTTCTACCACATTCAATGCCAGTTGAATTGCAATCACGGCATCCATGGCGTTGCCACCTTGATCTAATACATCCTTACCAATTTTAGCCGCAAGAGGATGTGATACGGAAATTAACCCTTCTTTAGATGTTTTTGTCTGTTTGTCATTTAAGTTAATGACCATACTATATCCTCCTACTTTCTGTTAAATATTTAAAACATTATTGATTAATGGCTTTTTCTACTTTTTCTAAATCTTGACGTTGCTCGTTACCAGTATCGACAAGTGGTGTAATCGGTGATGCAATTTTAAATTTATCGCCACGATAAAACTTAATAAATTGATCCTGATCTATCGCATTAACTACTGCTTGTCTCAAGTTTGGATGCGTCTTAAATATACCTTTTTTAATATTTAGCATTAAAAAGACTGACTTGCGTCCATTTTTGCGAATAATGCTTAAATTTTTATCCGACTTAATTAAATCAAAATGTTTTTGATTCACATCTGCCAACATATCAATTGAATGATTTCTAAGTTCTGACAATGCATTATTCGGGTCACCATTAAACTTCAATGTAATATTTTTAATTTTAGCTGGTCCATAACTACCTTTTTCTGTTTCGTTGAATCCTGGATTACGTTGAAACGTTGCTTGATATGCATTTTTCTGTGTCATAATGTATGCGCCACTTGCATACAGCGCATTTTTCCCATCTGAATTTGCAGGAATTGTACTGCTATCCCCATATCCTTTTGGATATTCTTGATTTACTTGATTAACAAATTTTTTAGATAAAATGCCTGCCGAAGAGTGTGTTAAGTAATTTACCTCTCGAGGCATCGATTGATCTGTCGTAATTTTAACAATTTGATAAATACCGTCTTTATTATTTACTTTTTGACCATCTGTCGTTAACGATTTGACGTTATAAGCTTTAATCAACTTATCATAGATTGATTTATCGTCCTTGTCTTTCTCTTTACGCAACTGATCGATGTCCTCATCTTTTAATATCTTGATGTCATTTATATGTTTGTGCATATTGTAAGTATTATTGTTAGGCACAGACTTTTTATCACGTGCTCTATCTAAAGAAAACTTAACATCTTCAGCCGATACACGCTCTCCAGTATTACGTGCTTGTCCATTGACCACTTTCGCAAAATAATCATCATCTCTTAACAAGAAATAAAATGCTTTATTGTCCTTATTCACAGCATAATCACGACTTAACGAACCTTTCGTTGTTAAGTGATCATTTTCATCTAATAATAATAACCTTGTGTACATATTCATATTAATTGAATATACTGACGGCGCAATTGAACGTATTGGATCCAATGTAGGAATTTCACCATCTTGTTGTGTCATCACAAGTGGCCGCGTATCTCGTTCTCTACTATTGTTGTAATCAAATTGTTGCCATATTAATGCACGTGAATTTGGCAATCCAACACTATTTTTATCTAACACTTTATTGTCATATACTAAATTCTTTTTTGATCCATATAAAGGCGCCATATACCCTTTATCAAATACAACTTCATCTTCAATTTGCTTATATGTTTGTTTAACATCTGCTTCATTTTGAGTAGAAGCTTTATTTAACAACTGGTCTACATGTTTATCTTTCAATAAACTATTTGATCCTGTAGAACTAAATAATGCCGTCATAGCATAGTTCGGGTCACCAAACACTGTCATCCAGTCATCAATTTGGATATCATAATTGCCGGCTTGACGTTGTGTACGATAGCTACCATAATCTGGTTGGATATTCATCTTCACGTTAAATCCTGCATTTTCCAATTGATCTTTAACGATATTCATATCATTTTCATAACTTGCTTGTCCTAGGAAATGTATTGTTGGTCGCTCGCCTTTCACTTCAACTTTCGATGACTTTTGAGCCACTTCTGATTTCGTAGGGACACCACAACCACTTAATACCAACGCTAAAACTATAATTGCGATACTAATGATTTTCTTCACATCTATCCCTACCTTTTTAATGAATTCTTGGATCTAGTGCATCACGCACTGCATCACCTATAAAATTAAA